>NZ_RZSW01000189.1:0-10667 GCF_003997375.1 Mesorhizobium sp. M5C.F.Ca.IN.020.29.1.1
GTGGCCGCGAAGCGGCGGGGTGGAGTGACAGCGCCGGCGCCAGTCACCCCCACCCCCGAGCTTCGCTCGGGACCTCCCCCATCGAGGGGGAGGTAAAGCGCGAGGCCGTTCCGCAGCCGCCGCCGGAGCCAAAGCCCGCCCCCGGCAAGGTCACCGTAACCAAGAAGGTCGAGCAGAAAGCCGGGCCGCAGAAGGCGCCGGAACCGGCACCGAAACGCTCTTGGTTCCAGCGCATGAAGGAGGGGCTTGCCCGCTCTTCCCGGGAACTGTCCGGCAACATCGCCGGCGTCTTCACCAAGCGCAAGCTGGATGAGGACACGCTCCAGGATCTGGAGGACGTGCTGATCCGCGCCGATCTCGGTATGGAAACGGCCCTGCGCATCACCGATTCACTGGCCGCCAGCCGCTACGGCAAGGACGTCTCCGAGGCAGAAGTCCGTGCCATCATGGCGACCGAAGTGGAGAAGGTGCTGACCCATGTCGCTTTGCCGCTGGAGCTCGACCTCAGCCACAAGCCGCATGTCATCCTTGTCGTCGGCGTCAACGGCACCGGCAAGACCACGACCATCGGCAAGCTGGCGGCAAAGCTCACCGATGGCGGCCTATCGGTGATGCTCGCAGCCGGCGACACGTTCCGCGCCGCGGCGATCGAGCAGTTGAAGATCTGGGGCGAGCGCACCAAGTCGCCGGTCATCGCCTCGAAGCTTGGCGCCGATGCGGCAGGTCTTGCCTACGACGCCTTCGAACAGGCCAAGCAAGCCGGCTCCGACGTGCTGATCATCGACACCGCCGGGCGGCTGCAGAACAAGACCGAGCTGATGGCGGAACTGGAAAAGATCGTCCGGGTGCTGGGCAAGCTCGATCCGGAGGCGCCGCACACCGTGCTGCAGACGGTCGACGCCACCACCGGCCAGAACGCGCTCAACCAGGTCGAGATCTTCCGCAATGTCGCCGGTGTCAACGGCCTGGTGATGACCAAGCTGGACGGCACGGCACGCGGCGGTATTCTGGTGGCGATCGCGGCAAAGCACAAATTGCCGGTCTATTTCATCGGCGTCGGCGAACAGGTCGACGACCTCGAACCATTCTCCGCAAGCGAGTTCGCCAGGGCGATCGCTGGAGTAGCGTAACAATCATGATCCCAAAAGTCGCAGACTTTTTGGACAGGATCATGCGCAAGAAGGAAAGCCTATGAACCCGCGCATCCTCGAACGCGACCCGTCCGACCCGCAGAAACAGAAGAAGGAAGGCGTCAATCCGCTGCTCAAGATGGTGCTGGAGCTCGGCCCCTTGATGGTGTTCTTCTTCGCCAACGCGCGCGGCGCATGGCTGACACAGAAATTTCCGGCGCTGGCCGAATTCGGTGGGCCGATCTTCGTCGCCACCGGCCTGTTCATGGCCGCGACGGCGATCGCGCTGATCGCTTCCTGGCTGCTCACCCGCACCTTGCCAATCATGCCGATGGTCTCGGGCGTCGTCGTCTTCGTCTTCGGCGCGCTGACGCTCTATCTGCAGGACGACATCTTCATCAAGATGAAGCCGACCATCGTCAACATGCTGTTCGGCGGCGTGCTGCTCGGCGGGCTGTTCTTCGGCAAGTCGCTGCTCGGCTACGTCTTCGATTCGGCTTTCAGCCTCGATGCCGAGGGCTGGAAGAAACTCACCTTCCGCTGGGGCCTGTTTTTCCTGTTTCTGGCCCTTGTCAACGAAGTGGTCTGGCGGAATTTTTCCACCGACACCTGGGTTACCTTCAAGGTCTGGGGGATCATGCCGATCACGCTTCTTTTCACCTTCAGCCAGATGCCGCTGATCATGCGCCATTCGCTTGAAGGTAAGACCGGAAACGAAGAGAAGGCCGGCAAGTAACGGTTAAGGAGAGGGCATGGAATTCGTCACCACGCGCGAGGTGCTGAGAACGATCTACAAGACGCCTCGGCCGACCGACGGCTCGATCCGCAAGGAATTGAAGGCGCTGGATGGCCACAGCCGTTCCTTCATCGGCAAAAGCCCGTTCGTGCTGATCGGCTCCTCCGACGGCGCCGGCAATGCCGATGTGACGCCGAAGGGCGACAGACCGGGCTTCGCCGCCGTGCTTGACGAGAAGACCATTGCCATCCCCGACCGGCCCGGCAACAACCGGCTCGACACTCTGGAGAACATTCTTCTCAACCCCTCGGTCGGGCTGCTCTTTCTCATTCCAGGCATGAATGAGACTCTGCGCGTCAACGGCGATGCCCGCATCACCGTCGATGCGGCTTTGCGCGAGCGGCTCGCCGTCGACGGCAAGGAACCGCAAAGCGTCGTCCTGGTGACGGTCAAGGCCGCCTACATGCATTGCGCCAAGGCTTTCATGCGCTCCGATTTGTGGAAGCCGGAAACCTGGTACGACCGCGCGACGTTGCCGACGCTCGGCCAGATCCTGCGCGACCAACTGGCGCTCGCCGATTCGGCCGAGGCGACCGACCGCTGGCTGGACGAAGAATACAAACACACCATGTGGTAAATCTGCTCGGGCGCGATCCGCCCGAGAAGACATAGCAATGTGCTCGCTTGCATATTGCTTGGCGGCCGCTCAGTAGGTCTTTGCGCCGTTGACCATCAGCCGGACCATGTAGAGCGAGGTCGTGCCGGCGATGTAGAGGCAGTTCAGCTTGTTGCCGCCGAACACGCAATTGGCGACGACTTCCGGCACCTTGATCCTGCCGATCAGCGTTCCGTCCGGATCGTAGCAATGGATGCCGTCGGCGGCACTCGTCCAGATCCGCCCTTGATCGTCGAGCCTGAAGCCATCGAACAGGCCGGCCGTGCAGTCGGCGAAGACATTTCCGCCGGATACCTTCCTGCCGCCCTCGTCGACATTGAATACCCGCATATGCGCCGGATTCTGGGCGCCATGCGTGCGACCGGTGTCGACGACATAGAGCTTGCTCTCGTCGAGCGAGAAGGCAAGCCCGTTGGGCCTGACCATATCGGTGATCACCGCTTCGATCTCACCGGTGCCGGGGTCAGCCCGGTAGACATGACAGGCGCCGATCTCGCTCTCGGCCTTGTCGCCCTCATAATCCGTATCGATGCCGTAGGTCGGGTCTGTGAACCAGATCGAGCCATCGGACTTGACCACCGCGTCGTTGGGCGAGTTCAGCCGCTTGCCGCGCCATTTGTCGGCGATGGTGGTGATCGAGCCGTCATGCTCGGTGCGGCTGACGCGGCGGCCCGAATGCTCGCAAGTGACCAGCCGGCCCTGCCGGTCGACGGTGTTGCCGTTGGAATTGCCGGACGGCTGCCGGAACACACTGACGTTGCCATCGGTCTCGTCGTAGCGCAGCATGCGGTTGTTGGGGATATCGGACCACACCAGATAACGGCCGGCCGCAAACCAGGCCGGCCCTTCCGCCCACCGGCATCCGGTGAACAGCTTGTCCACCTGCGCATTGCTGTTGAACAGTCGCGCAAAACGCGGATCGAGAATCTCGTAGTCTTCGGCGGCCATGGTTTTCTCCCGGTCATGCAAATCGCTAAGTGCCGGGGCGATCAAGCCAGCCGGAGATCGATATGGCAAGATCGTTGATATCAGATCTTGAGACATTGGGGCGAAACGCGGCAAGGCCGCCCTTGCTCAATGACGGGCCTAAACGACGGCGCTCATGGCCGTTAACCGGCTATGCGCTCAGTGCAATGGTGCATTGCAACATCTTCTTTTGCAACGCACCATAACTATGTCATGCTCCATATCGATCAGGGAGGAACAACCTGCCGCAACAATGCGGCACAGAAGGAACCTCGCTATGATTCTCGACAACCTCATGAGCCGCGCTCGCGCCAGCATCGCCAAGCGCCGGCAATACAACCGCCTCATCGCCGAAATAGACTCCTTTTCCAGCCGCGATCTGGCCGACATGCGCGCCGACCGCAGCGAAATGCTCTACCAGGTCCACAAGCAGATCTACGGCTGAGGCGAACGCATGATCCCGAACCGAAGGTCAGCGCAGCAAAAAATTGCAGACTTTCGGACGAGATCATGCGCAACCAGAACGGTTTGATTCGGCTTAGCCAATCCATTCGATCCAGCGGCCGTGGTAATCGCAATTGGCTAGGCGGCGTGTCTCGCCGCCGGGCCATAGAGTGAGGCTGAGTACCGCCCACTGCTTGGTGGGATCGCGCGGCTCCAGCCGCAGCCTTGCGATAGGCGCAACGGCCGTGGCCTCTCTGCCCGCCTGCTGCAGCGTGGCGGTGATGGCATCCTTGGTCGCCCGCGGCAGGTATTGCCACATGATCGAATGATAGAGCACGAAGGCGCCGCCCTGCTGCTGCCGTGCGGCCAGTGCCTTCTCGACAAAATCCGCCGCGTCCGCTTTGACAAGCAGCGGTTGAAACTTTTCGGCAAGTGACAGCGCGGCGTCGAGCCGGGCCAGCCGTGCCGTCTGATCGGCCCAGACGTAAGACCGAAGCCGTACCCGCGTTGCTGCGTCGGCGCCATCGACCGGCGCGATGTCGCAGCCAGCCCGATGGCGGACGTTGATCGCTCCTCCAAGTGGAACAGCGTGGCCGCGCACCTCCGGTGCCAACCGGACGGGAGAGGCCGGGTCTCCCCACTCGGCATCGCCGTAGCGGTAGTGAAAGCTGTCGAACAGGAGATTGAGCCCGGCGCTGGCACCGATCTCGCACAAGTCCAGCGGCAGGCCGGATTCCCGCGCGATCGTCAGAAATCCAGGCAGCAGCATCGCCGACCGGGCGATTTCATTGGTCTGCGGCGCGCCGGCGAGTCCGGCGACGATCTGCTCGTCGGATCGCGCAATTGCCTCCGGCAGCACCGCCGCGATCTCGGATACGCTTGTCTGGTTGGGCGGGTAGATCACTGCCAGCCGCTCACTGCCACCCGTCAGGACCAACGCATGCAGTGCGCCGCAGAGCCGCAATGCGAGGCCGTCGGCGCGCGCGTCGCCCGGCCAGCCGAGCACCGCCCGCCCGGTCCTGGTGTTTGCGTCGAGAACCTTGGCCAGCGCACGGCATAAATTCGCGGTGAAAGGCGAGCCAAGTCCATCGCAGGCTTTCGCCTGCGCCAGAAAATGCTCGCGGATGTCTCGCTCGTCCATCGCGTTTCCGGTGTCTCAGTCCGGAGCGGCCAGCGCCTTCTCCACCTCCGGCAAAAGCAGCGTCTGCGCCGAGCCTGGCGTCAGCGGGCCGACATGCTTGTAGGCGATCTTGCCGTCCTTGCCGACGACGAAGGTTTCCGGCACGCCGTAGACGCCCCAGTCGATTGCCGCGCGCCCCGCCGCGTCGACGCCGATCGCCTGGAACGGGTTGCCGAGATTGCCGAGGAACCGGCGGGCGTTTTCCGGCTGGTCTTTGTAGTTGAGCGCGGCGATGACGAAGCGCTTGTCCTGCGACAGCGCCAGCAGCACCGGATGCTCGTCGCGGCACGGCCCGCACCACGACGCGAAGACGTTGACCAGCGTAACCTCGCCGGCGAACTGCTTGGAGTCGAGCCCGGGCAAATTCATGCCCTCCAGCGCCGGCAGGTTGGTCGGCGGCGCGGGCAGGCCGATCAGTGCCGATGGCACTTCCGAAGTGTCGCGGCCGGACAGCAGCTGCGTCAGGAACAGTCCCGCCAGCCCGAGGAAAATCAGCAGCGGCAAAAGCACGATCAGGCGCCGCGCGCGCGCTGGCGTTTCCGTTTGCATGCTCATGATTTCCCCGCCTTGTCGGAGCGCCGCCGCACGCCGGACGCTTCCAACTCGGCGAGGTCCCTCTTGCGCGCACGCTGGTCGAACAGGATCCAGCCGATCAGCCCGGCCAGAACCACGGCCGTGATGGCATAGGCAGCGGTCACATAAAGGGCGTGTACGCTCATTTCTCGATCCAAGGCTTTTTGAGCGAAGTTCATAGCTGCACTGGCTGTTCGTCGCAATGAACGGCGTCTGCGGCGGATTTGCGGTCACTAAGAATCGGAAGTTCATCTATTGCGACTGCAGCAGACTGGATATTTTGATTATACGCATGAACTGGCATGTCATGGACAGCCTGACAGCTCCTTCGCAGGTGAGCAGAATTTTGCCCGCGTCGTCCCACATTCTGACTGCGCTCCTGTCATGACTCTGGAATTTCCGAACGCTGATTGACTCGACACCTTCGAACGCGAGTTCAAAATACGCCGCGTTGAATGCTCCCCTTTGACGGGAGGCCGGTAGGGGAGACGGGTCGATATAAAATGCAGGTGCAGGCTAGGCCCGTCTCGACTGATTTCGGCCTTGGTGATCTCGACAGAAGACAGGTCCGGATAGTTGCCGTAGATGGTCTGGAGAAAGATCGGATTTTCTTCGCGTAGCGGCCACATCAGTCCCCCCCATGGCGCAGCGCCAACGCTGCCGCAACCGGCCCCAGCACGGCAAGAAACAAGGTCAGCGCGGCGAGGATGAGGAAAGGCTGCAGGAACGGATCGGGGTTCGCCACCGCGCCATAGCTTGCCGACACGCCAAAGATCAGCACGGGAATGGTCAGCGGCAGCACCAGCACCGAGATCAGCAGCCCGCCGCGCGGCAGCGCCACCGCCACCGCCGCACCGGCAGCGCCGATGAAGGTGATCGCCGGCGTGCCGACCAGAAGGGTCAGCGCCGTGGCGCCGATGCCGATCGGCTCCATATTCATGAACAGGCCGAGCAAGGGTGCCGCGATGACTAGCGGCAGCACGCTTCCCGCCCAATGCGCCAGGCATTTCGTCAGCACGGTCAGCGCCAGCATCTGCCGGTCGTTGCCGAGCACCAGCAGATCGAGGGAGCCGTCTTCCCGGTCGGCCTGGAACAATCGGTCGAGACCGAGCAGGCAAGCGAGCAAGGCGCCGATCCACAGGATCGCCGGGCCGATGCGGGCGAGCAGATTGAGATCCGGTCCGACACCGAAGGGGATCGTCGCGATCACCGCGAGAAAGAAGATCACGCCGGTCAGCGCCCCGCCGCCGGCCCGGATACTCAGGCGGATATCGCGCAGGAAGAGGG
This sequence comes from Mesorhizobium sp. M5C.F.Ca.IN.020.29.1.1, assembly GCF_003997375.1. Taxonomy (NCBI): domain Bacteria; kingdom Pseudomonadati; phylum Pseudomonadota; class Alphaproteobacteria; order Hyphomicrobiales; family Phyllobacteriaceae; genus Mesorhizobium; species Mesorhizobium sp. M5C.F.Ca.IN.020.29.1.1. The sequence goes on from NZ_RZSW01000189.1 coordinate 6,993, forward strand.
CTAGCATGGTGTGAGACGCCCTTGCCCAGGGCAGAGGGGGGCGCGAAGGAATGCCGACATTACCCAGTTTCCCCCATCACCAGCGCTTGTGCCCCCTCGAGCCCCAGTGGCAAATGCGTTGCCGCAATGATGATCCCGCCCTCTCCGCGATGCTGCGTCATCAATCGGGCGAATCGCTCTTCCGAAGCCTTGTCCAGCCCGGCCGTCGGTTCATCGAGCAGCCACAGCGGTCGCCGGCTGACCAGCAATTTTGCGATCGCCGCGCGGCGGCGTTGCCCGGTGGAGAGATAGCCGAACGGCAGATGGCCGATACCATCAAGGCCGACCATTTCCAGCGCCGCTTCAGCGCTCAAAAAATCCGCGCCCGAAAAACCGCGCCAGAAGCGCAGATTTTCAGTCACGCTCAGCGCCGTTTTCATCGCGTTCTGGTGACCGAGATAGTGGCAGGCCGAGGCGACCGAGGGGAGATCCTCGCCGCCACCTTCGATAAGCAAACGGCCTGCCGCCACCGGCAGCAGCCCTGCGACCACCCTGAGCAGTGTCGATTTCCCCGCGCCGTTCGGCCCGGTGACGATCAGCGCCTGGCCTTTCTCAAGGGCAAAGTTAATGCCGGAAAAAACCGCCTCGCCGCCGCGTTCGCCGCCCAGATTTTCGGCGATCAGCCGCATTCCTTGCCCGTCCCGAGAACACCGCGTCACGGCAGCTGCCGCATCGCACAAAATAGCCTTTCGACTGTCTAGAACTATTCCAGGAAATTCTCTATATCCGGGTCATCCGTGCCAGCGGTCGGCACGGGAAGCGAATTAGCGCCGAACCAGCGTACGCGCCGCCTTGAACGGCTCGGGTTGGCTGGGAACGGACAGCGGAAATGGCCGTACCCGCACCTTTGCGCGTGATTGCATGCCATCGGCGTCCGTTCCCTTTCAGGCTGAACAGACAAGGACGGATCGCACGTGTCAAAATCCCTCGATAGTTTCAATTGCCGCCGCACGCTGACCGCAGGCGGAACCGAGTATGTTTATTACGACCTTGTCGAGGCCGAGAAGAACGGCCTCACCGGCATCGCCCAGTTGCCCTATTCGATGAAGGTGCTGCTGGAGAACCTGCTGCGTAACGAGGACGGCCGTTCCGTCACCAAGGAGAGCATCCAGGCGGTCGCCGGCTGGCTGACCGACAGGGGAACCGCCGGCGTCGAGATTGCCTATCGGCCGGCCCGTGTGCTGATGCAGGATTTCACCGGCGTTCCGGCCGTGGTCGACCTGGCCGCCATGCGCGATGCCATGGCCTCGCTTGGCGGCGACCCGCAAAAGATCAATCCGCTGGTGCCGGTCGACCTGGTCATCGACCACTCGGTCATCGTCGATGAGTTCGGCACGCCGCTGGCTTTCGCCCGCAATGTCGAGCTCGAGTACGAGCGCAACGAAGAACGCTACAAATTCCTGAAATGGGGCCAGCAGGCCTTCCGCAATTTCCGCGTCGTGCCGCCCGGCACCGGCATCTGCCATCAGGTCAATCTCGAATATCTCGGCCAGGTCGTGTGGACCAACACTGAAAGCGCCGAAACCACCGCCTATCCCGACACCTGCGTCGGCACCGATTCGCACACCACCATGATCAACGGCCTTGGCGTGCTCGGCTGGGGCGTCGGCGGCATCGAGGCAGAGGCCGCCATGCTCGGCCAGCCCGTCTCCATGCTGTTGCCCGAAGTTATCGGCTTCCGCCTCACCGGCAGACTGAGGGAAGGCGTCACCGCCACCGACCTCGTGCTCACCGTCACCCAGATGCTGCGCAAGAAGGGCGTCGTCGGCAAATTTGTCGAGTTCTTCGGTCCGGGTCTGTCCAACATGACGCTGGCCGACCGCGCTACTATCGGCAACATGGCCCCCGAATATGGCGCCACCTGCGGCTTCTTCCCGGTTGATGGCGAAACCATCCGCTACCTCACCATGTCCGGCCGCGAGGAAAACCGCATCGCGCTGGTCGAGGCATACGCCAAGGCGCAAGGCATGTGGCGCGATACAGGCTCGGCCGATCCGGTCTTCACCGATCTGCTCGAGCTCGATCTCGGCAGTGTCGTGCCGTCGATGGCCGGCCCCAAGCGTCCGGAAGGCCGCGTAGCACTTGAAGGCATTCCGGACGGCTTTGCCAAGGCGATGGAGACCGAATACAAGAAAGCCGCCGAAATCGACAAGCGCTATGCCGTCGAAGGCACCAACTATGATCTCGGCCATGGCCATGTCGTGATCGCCGCCATCACCTCCTGCACCAACACCTCGAACCCGAGCGTGCTGATCGGCGCCGGGCTTTTGGCGCGCAACGCAAACCGGCTCGGGCTCAAACAGAAGCCGTGGGTCAAGACATCGCTGGCGCCGGGCAGCCAGGTCGTCGCCGAATATCTGGAGAAATCCGGCCTGCAGAAGGAACTCGACCAGATCGGCTTCAACCTGGTCGGCTTCGGCTGACCACCTGCATCGGCAATTCCGGCCCGTTGCCGGCGCCGATCTCCAAGACCATCAACGATAAAGGTTTGATTGCCGCCGCGGTGCTTTCCGGCAACCGCAATTTCGAAGGCCGCGTCTCGCCCGATGTGCAGGCGAACTACCTCGCTTCGCCGCCGCTGGTCGTCGCCCACGCGCTGGCCGGGACCGTGACCAAGGATCTGACCACCGAACCGCTTGGCGAGGACCGTGACGGCAACCCGGTCTACCTCCGGGACATCTGGCCGAGCTCGGTCGAGATCCAGGAGTTCATCGAGAAGAACGTGACGCGCGAACTGTTCGCCCGCAAATATGCCGACGTCTTCAAGGGCGACGAATACTGGCAGAACGTCAAGGCGCCGGAAGGCCAGACCTACGCCTGGGACGACCATTCGACCTATGTGCAGAACCCGCCTTATTTTGCCGGGATGACGTCAGGCTTCGGGACAATCGGCGACATCAAGGGCGCCCGGGTGCTCGGCCTGTTCGGCGACAAGATCACCACCGACCATATCTCGCCGGCCGGCTCGATCAAGGCGGCCTCGCCGGCCGGCAAATACTTAACCGACCATGGCGTCGGCGTTGCCGACTTCAATCAATACGGCACACGGCGCGGCAATCACGAGGTGATGATGCGCGGCACTTTCGCCAACATCCGCATCCGCAACCACATGCTGGGCGAGAACGGCCGCGAGGGCGGCTACACCATCCACTATCCGTCGAAGGAAGAGAAATCGATCTACGACGCCGCCATGGAGTACAAGAAGGAAGGCGTGCCGCTGGTCATCTTCGCCGGTGTCGAATACGGCAACGGCTCGTCGCGCGACTGGGCGGCCAAGGGCACCAACCTCCTGGGTGTTCGCGCCGTCATCGCTCAGTCGTTCGAGCGCATCCACCGCTCGAACCTGGTCGGCATGGGCGTCATCCCCTTCGTCTTCGAGGAGGGCACCTCATGGGCGTCGCTCAATCTCAAGGGCGACGAACTGGTCGAGATCGACGGACTGAGCGCCATCAAGCCGCGCCAGAAGATGGTCGCGAAGATCACCTATGGCGACGGCAGGGTGAAGAACATTCCGATCATCTGCCGTATCGATACACTGGACGAGCTCGACTACTTCAAGAACGGCGGCATCCTGCAATATGTGCTGCGCGATCTGGCGGCATAGGAAATTAGGGGAGTAAGGGAGTAGGGCTGTCT
>NZ_RZSW01000018.1:0-28006 GCF_003997375.1 Mesorhizobium sp. M5C.F.Ca.IN.020.29.1.1
AAGCCAAAAGCGTTCAAGAACACCCGAGAGTCAGCTTCCTCTGTGTTGCGTACTCGACATTGTCGGCTATCGGACAATGCCTAACGTGCCTGTTGGCATCGACCGACGCTTGAACCAGAGCGCACCGGCAAGGTCGTTCGCTGCCATATCGACCGAGCCGACCGATGTGACTGGTCTCCGAACTGTTCGCCCGCTGACGCGCAGTGCGGACTGTCATTTTTCAAGTGAGGAAATCTCTGTACCCTCCGTTCATGAGCGCACGGCCACGAGAGACGGCGCGGCGAATGCGGTCGCGCAGATGATCGCGAGGATCCCTCCAGTCGGCATGGACGCGCCGTTGGCCGATCAGCGCTTCGGCAAGCTCCCGATGTGACGCCCCGGCAAGTGAGCCGTCGAGCGCACGAAGAACGAAGGTTAGACGGGAACATCGCTTTTCCGGCGGAAACAAGCGGGCAGGCAGATGTTGCGCCAGAGTTAGAGCATTGAGGCACTCGAGCGCCCTCAGGCGGTGCTTCGAAAGCGTCGCGGGCCAGATCGCCTCGGTACGGAGGCAAACAGGGTGCAAGATATCCGCGCCAGAGACGGCGAGCTGGAGCGTATGCTCCGCATTGCGAAGAAGAACATGCTGGTCCTTGTCGGGCGCCAGCAAGACCGTCGCACGACATGGCAATGCCGAGAGTTCGAACGGCGATGTCACCGAGGATGCGGACAGCTGTTCTGCAATGACCGGCAGCACATGGACGCACCAGAGCGGACTCCAGAATACAAGGGAATTGCGCCCATGAGACTCGGCGAAACAGGACACCCCAGCGCGACAGGTCGCCGGCCGACACGATCACGTCGAGAAACGGTTGGTGAGACCAGGTCTTGGCCTGCTGGCTTGCAGTGGTCACGTCACGCTGGAATGCAGGGTTGCGGCGCAAGAACTCCCAGGCCCACTCGCGCGGCGTCAGACCAGCGGTGTAATCGTATGATCTTTCATCGCGCCAATCAGCCTCATCCGCGCCAATCACCAGAACTTTAGGCATGACTGTGTCCCCTGCCCGCCCCCACGGACGTCGAAACATCATGCCATTTGTCCAAGCACCGGCGCCAAAGGCACCAGAGATGGGTGGCGCCGTTTCGTCGAGGCGTGTGCCATCGGCACTGTCGAGGGCAGAAGAGGCGCGCAAATAGCGACCAGGCCGTCGAACCGGCACAGCGAAAGCCAGCGCGGCCTCTGCACGCCAACGCGATCGATTTCACAGCGGTGATCGGCTCCGGCGTCCGATTCCGGACGTTCCTTGAAAGCGTGGTGGCGCCGCGGTGGATTGCACGTTGGTTTTCGGCAAGTTCTGGTAGCGCGGGTGTAAAAAGGTCAGTCATCGCAGGTCTCCTGGGGGATTTTCCGCCATTGGAGGCCAAGTTTCACGCGATGGCAGCCTGTGCAGTTGTACAGGTTAGGCCGACCATTCAGTGGGCCGCAAAATGAACCGGCGACGCGCGCAATCGCTTCTTTGGATGGTGCTCACGCCGGGCTACTTGCGAGCGGTATGGAGACCGAGCGCGGCCAGGCTCCGCCTGCCCTGGATGCAGCCAATTTCCCAGGCAGACTTGCCCCCGCAATGCCCTTGTCGGGCATATCACTGCGGGGCGTCAGCGAAACACCATCGACTGATGGCAGCGTCGCCGAGATACCTGCACCGAGCCAAAGTGCCCGGTCTCCTGAACCATCATCATACCTTGCATATTGAATGAGGGGTCGCCAGCAGCTGACGTTCCTTAGCGACTACTCCAATTTGTTCGTTGGAACGCAGCTTACTCGGCTATCCATAGGCTTCGAAAATGCAAGCAAGAGGACGGTGCAGGCCAATATTGCTGGCGGGGCCTGGACAACCATCAGGACGGCCAAGCGGCGCCCTCTCTTTCCTGGATCTCCGATTTTTTGCGCTCGTGGTGTCTAGGCGCGCAGCCCGGCTAGTTCCCTCAAGGGCGTCCTTCGCCTGAGGCCGTGTGCGTGAAGCGTCCCGGAGCGAAGATGTGGGGGGGCCAACCAAGTTCATTCTGAGCTTCACTGCCTGAGTTCGGCACGGTGTCACCGACTCGCGGAGCTTGATGCGGTGAATACGAGGTGCGTTCGTTGTCGGATTCTCGACGATGTCGGACATGTGACACAACGCTGTCAGGGCGATCGCATTGTTCCGAAACGATTTTCCAGTTGGCACGACAGATGCAGTCCTATGCGCAAAAGCACTGCGACGCCGCACCGACTGAGAAGAACCCACCGGATGATTGCACTTTTCGAACATGCGGTGACCGCAAACACTGAGCTTTCCCGAGCAGATGGAAGCCATTGCGCTTTCATTCCTTTGGTTGTCCGGACATGAGCGAATTCGATTTCCGTCCAACGCTGGATGCACCCGACGATGACCCCCATCTTTGGCTTGAGGATGTAGAAGGCGAACGGGCACTTGCGTGGACCGCCAGCCAGTCGGCAAAGACCTTGAAGCACTTCGCGGGAACGCAGTTCGAGCGCGACCGGGCGGCGCTGACAGCGATTTTCGACCGTCCCGACAGGATTCCCCTGGTCACGCGCTGCAGTCAATACCTCTATAATTTCTGGCAAGATGCCGGAAATCCGCTCGGACTGTGGCGCCGGACCACCTTTGCCGCCTACACGAAGGCGGATCCCCAGTGGGAGCTACTGCTCGATCTGGACGCCCTCGCGGCTAGAGACGGAGAAGACTGGGTCTGGGGCGGCGCATCGATTGAGCCGGAGACGCGCGAAAGAGCCGTCTTGCGCCTGTCGCGCGGCGGCAGCGACGCGGTCGTGCGTCGCGAATTCGACCTGAGCTCTCTGAGCTTTGTCGCCGACGGTTTCAATCTCCCGGAGGCCAAGGGCGGGATAAGTTGGCTCGACCCTGACACGCTTCTGCTCTTCAGTGCGCTTGGTGAGGGCATGGCCGGCTTCGCGCGGACCGTGCGGTCGTGGAAACGTGGCGCGGGTCTCCTCACCGCGCCGGTAATCTTCGAGGCGGGTTCCGACTCCCTTGGCGTGTCTGGTCATCTGGACCGCACCGCCGAGAGCGAGCGCCTTTGGTTCATCGAGGGGCCGGGCTTGTTCACGGCGATAGGACGAATCGGCGACCGCCGTGGGCCGAAGCTTGAGATCAACCTTCCTCGGGACGCCAGATGGGATGTCTTCGGTGATTGGCTGGCGGTAAAGCCGCGCAAGCCCTGGACAGTGGGAGGGACGACCCATGCCGCCGACGCGCTGATCGGCATCTCGCTTTCCTCTTTCATCGCTGGCGAACGCCGTTTTAGCACCCTGTTTGAACCGGACGAGAGGCGCTGTCTGCAGTCATTCTTCTGGAATGCCGGGAAGCTCATTGTCGCCTACCTCGCGAACCTCGCCCCGCGTTTCGAGGTGTTCACCCCGGGTCGGCAGAAATGGACGCGCCGAACCCTCGACACCGTGACCGCCGAGCGGACTGTTCACCTCTGGTCACTCGACGAGGAGGATCACGAGACCAATGGAGAGGTCCTCGTTTCGGCTCAGGACCCGATCACACCGTCGCAACTGCTCCTATTCGATCTCAATGCGGCGCCGCCTCTCGGTGCTCCAGTGATCCTGAAGCGCAACCCGGAGAATTTCGACGCAACCGGTCTGGTGGTCACACGCCACGAGGCAGCCTCGATCGATGGTGAATTGATCCCCTATACGCAGGTCGGTCCGGCGAACGGAAACGGAAATGCCCCGGTTCACCTTTCCGGCTACGGCGGGTTCGGCGTATCGCTCCTGCCCTCCTACAACTCCTCGCTCGGCAAGCTGTGGCTCGAGCGCGGGGGCACGTGCGTGGTGGCGAACATCCGTGGGGGCGGCGAGTTCGGCAGCCGCTGGCACGATGCCGGACGGAGGGAGGGCAAGCGTCTCGCCCATGACGATTTCGCCGCCGTAGCAGCCGACCTCGTGCGAAGGGGCATCACACTGCCGAGGCGGATTGCCGCCGAGGGCGGCTCGAATGGCGGCCTGCTGATCGCCAACATGCTTACCCGCTATCCCGAGCACTTCGGCGCGCTGTTCTGCACAGTTCCGCTTATCGACATGCGGCGCTACACCAAGCTCTTCGGCGTGAGCGGGATTGACGAATATGGCGATCCCGACAAGCCGGAGGATTGGACGTTCTTGAGGGAAATCTCCGCCTATCACGCCGCGACGCCGGGACAGCCCTATCCGCCGATCCTGCTCGCCACCACGAAGCGGGACGACCGCGTCCACCCCGGTCATGCGCGCAAGATGGCCGCAAAGCTGCAGGCCCTTGGCTATCCCGCTTACTTCTACGAGCCCAGCGCGGGCGGGCACAGCTACGGCAAGGACAATCGCGAGCGGGCCCATTCATTGCTTTGGGCAACAATTTCCTTCGCAGTGCCATCGGTTGGCAAGACGATGGCGTTCGATAGGTGGCCAAACAAGGCAACATTTCAAAAAGGTAGCACAGGTCCGTGGTGCGCGAATGCGCAAATAACGACGGCACAGTCTCGTGCAAAGTGAGCATGAGATTCCTTCAACACAATTGATCAAAGGAGATTCTTAGTAGTGCAGTGCGCCATTTCTGAAGAAAAAGGAGAGAATATCATGGCCAGAACGCGAGTGGGCGTGGTCCAGGGAATAACAGCGGCCGTGATCCTCATGGTGATGGGTCAGCAGGCCGCCGCGGCGGACCTTGTGCAGGCCGCGAGCATCCCGGAAGTAGGAGTTTTGGCCTCGGACGAAGGAGACTTGGGAGACTTGGGAGACTTGGGAGACTTGGCCTCGGAATGGCCAAGCCCTTGGCAGATCCGCCTCCGAGGGCTGGGGATCATCACCCAGGATTCGGGCTATGTCAACGGAGTGCCCGGCTCCGATCTTTCCTATTCGGGCAGCGTAGTCCCGGAACTTGATATCACCTACTTCTTCACGGACAACATTGCCACCGAACTCGTACTGGCCACCACGCGTGCCAACGTCTACGGCGAAGGAGCGGTCGGCGGGCTGGGCAACATCGGCACGGTTTGGATGCTGCCGCCCACCCTTACGCTGCAGTATCATTTTACCGATTTCGGAGCCTTCAAGCCCTATGTTGGCGCCGGCGTGAACTATACGATGTTCTTTAACCAGGATGCCGGCAGCGCCGATGCTCTCAAGCTCAAGAACACGTCTGGTGCTGCGCTGCAGGTCGGATTCGACTATATGGTGGACGAGCACTGGGGCATCAACTTCGACGTGAAGAAGCTTTTCCTGAAGCCAGACTTCGACGTCACTGTGAAAGGCGCGAAGCAGACGGGGAGCGCCGCGCTCGATCCATGGTTGATAGGCGCAGGTCTCACCTACCGTTTCTGACAACGGAAGGCGAAGGCGGCTTACTCAAAGCCCGAGTCAAATGAAGGGCGCCTCGTGCGCCCTTTTTTAAGGTCGCCCCTTGCACGGGCGATGTTTAAAGATGCCGTTGTCGAAGAACGGCCGCCCTCGTCCAGTGGACTAAGAAGCATACACTTGTCAACGCGGCCTCGACTAACGCCCGAATGGAAGTGCTTCGACGCGCCTTGCATCAGGAAGTCTTGGATTGCTGATGGAATGCTGCGGCCAGGCTGTTTGCCGGCTTCGGTCTGCCGGACGTCATCTAAGCTTATTCGCCCCGCCAAGGCCCGCACGGAGCTCCTCGACGCCAACGAGATGCCTTGTTCAGCCATGCTGCGACAGCTGCAGGCTCTTTTACTGCAGTATTGGTGGCTGACGCCCCTGAAGCATTCCTCGGCAGGCCAAGGCCTATCTTTGCCCTGCAACATGGCTTGACCCACGGTATGGTGCCGGATTCCAGGTCGGCAATGATGCGGTGCGGGAACTCCTGATAGAGCCTGTCGCCCGAGCGCCCGCCCTCGCCAATCTCTCCGCTAGCCGTTCGCTGTCTTGCATGCATCGCGATGCCCTCCCCTCGCCAATCGCGACTTTCCCTGGAAGCGGGACGGAAGCGGGGGTGGGCGGCGAATTGCGACCGGAAGGGCGGCCGTCCAGGCAAACCGCATCCGAAGGACCGAAACGAAGAGAAGGACCCGAAGCGAGAGCGAAGGGTTGCGGTGCGCCGCGGCGGGCCTACAACGGGGCGCGCCACCGTAGCACTGCTGGGAAAGGTCCAACAGAGAAGAATTGCGAGGGCCTGACGACCCGCGCTAGGGCTAAGCCAAATGGGCGAGACGCCGCACGTACCGCAAAGCGCGTTCGATCCACGAGCAGCCGGTGCGCGCCGCGAGGAGCGCCGGCGCTATTACCGCAGGCTCAACAGAATCTCGCACGGATCAGCGTCAAGCACCGCAGTTAGGTCGAGAAACTCAATGACATCGAGACGCCGCTCTCCACCCTCATACTTGGCCACGAAGGATTGCGGCCGGCCGAGTTTCTCAGCCACCTGCGCCTGGGTCAGGCCTTTGGCCTTGCGCAGCGATATCAGCTGGGCCAGAAACCGCTGGTGGCGGGGAGATCGAAGAGATTTGGGCATGTAGGCGAACCGGTCAGGTACAGACCGGCTCAGCGACTAATCCCGGTTCCGGATTATCCCATTTTGGGATATGCTGTCTTGAATCCAGCGATCAACATGCGAGGTTCGCGGCAGACATGAATCGACCAACGGGAACAGATGGGACTGAAAGCTCAACACTGCGCGATGAGGTCCCCTGGTCGGAGAGCCTCACGAGCTATGACCGGCAGCATTTCAAGATCTATCTGAGGATCCTCGACGCCTGCGCCGACAATGCCAGCATAGAGGAGATGGCAGATCTCATTCTCGGCATCGACCCGGCTCTTGAACCGGTGCGCGCCAGCAACGCTGTTCGCAGCCATATCGACCGGGCGAACTGGATAGTGACGACCGGCTACAAGGAACTGTTCGCCGCTGAATGATGGAGCTTTTGCGCTCCGTCACTCCTCGGGAGAACGTATGAGATCGAGCACGGCTAAGCTAGTCTGCAATTGATGCATGTTGCCGAGCGCGCGTTCCGGCCTGGCTGCTCTGTTCTTCAGGCATACCATGCCGCAAAGCTGATTGAGCGGGCGACGAGACTGCGCATCCAGTTTGTTCGCTCGTTGGCAACCCAAACCTCAGTAGAAGTTTGCTGGAGTGAAGCCGCGCCAGCGAATTCGACGATTTTGCTCTTTGCATTTGCGGCCGCCTCACCTGCATGGGGTTGGAGACAGCACCCGCCCCACCGCCATGGTTGCCGGTAGCATCGAGAACGGCCTCGTCCGTCCTGCTTTAGTTGCGGCCAATTCCAGGGCGCAGCGAGTCATGTTCGCCCGTCGGTGATGAACCATGAACTGCCGCTACAACAAGTTTACACAATCTTTATGACCGCCAATCGACCAAGGGTGGTAGTTTCCTCACCAGATTCAGGGCGTCGCCGCAACTCTGGGCTAGATCCGTCAAAGACGCTAGTCCTCGTGAGGCCACACAGCTCACTCGCTGGTGTATCCCCAGGAAGAAAGTGGAAAATCATGTCTTCACTGTCGCTGCAGCGACACCCAGTGGCAGCAACCACACGATCGGTCCAATTGGTTTCGGCTCAGCGGCTGGTAGTCAAGATTGGCTCAGCACTGCTTGTCGATGAAGTGACCGGCGATATACGAAGTGCTTGGCTTGAAACGCTGATTGCGGATATCGTGCGCCTTTCCTCACGTGGGCAGCAGGTGATCATCGTCACATCCGGTGCAGTCGCGCTTGGATCTGGTCAATTCGACGGTTTGGGCAGACCGTTGCGGATCGAAGAGAAGCAAACGGCGGCCGCGATCGGTCAGGTTCGACTTATGCTTGCCTACGAACAGAGTTTAAAGCGCCATGGTTTTGCGTTGGGACAGATGTTATTGACTGGCGAAGACATGGGGAACCAGCATCGCCGCCATAATGCATGGTCGACCCTTCAGCAACTCCTCAAAATTGGCGCCGTACCCGTCATCAACGAGAACGACACGACCGCGACGGCCGAGATCTGCTTTGGCGACAATGACCGGCTGGCGGCACAGGTCGCACAGATGGTAAACGCCGACCTTCTCGTTCTGCTTTCCAACGTAGATGGCCTGTTCACCGAAGACCCACATCACAATCCGTTGGCTCGTCTGCTGACAGAGGTGCGATGCATCACCCCCGAGATAGAGGCCATGGCGGGTCATTCCCACGCCCGCCATAGTTCGGGTGGGATGGTGACAAAGTTAATGGCAGCAAGGATAGCCATGGACGCGGGATGCGGCATGCTCATTGCGAGAGGAACCGAACGTTACCCGCTCGCCGCTATCGAAAACGGTGCGCCATCAACGTGGTTTGTTCCGCTCGGCAAAGACAGGGCCACACGCGAGGAACATTGATGAAGTCCTCGCACCTGAATAACTCCAAGGACCATCAATTCGCGGGCAGGCGTGCAATGCCACCGGATGCAAAAAGTTGCGGCATGAGAGCCGGCAGGGATGACGCCTGCGCTCTGCGCGAGTGCACCGACCGAAACAGCCTCTGCCCAAGCATAGGGCACCACGTCGGTGTTCTAGAGAAACGAAGTTAGTGAGGAGGCCAGCAGCGCTACCGCCTGGTCTTTTGTGCGCACGCCGAGCTTGTTCCTGGCATTATCCAGATGAAAAGTGACAGTGCGCGACTTGATGCCCAGGATGCAGGCTGTGTCCGAGGCGGACTTGCCGCGAGCCGCCCACTGCAGGCACTCATATTCACGTGGTGTCAGCAAAATGCCGTCCACCATTCGACTGGCCGAGAGTTTGCGGCGAACATGAATGTGAAAGCACGTTGCCATGAAATGGAGCGCCTGCTCATACCGCTCGGCAGCGCGCAGCAAACCGGACGGCTCACGCGCGGCAAAGGTCATCGCTGCAGCACGCCCCCTGCTGTCAACAATGGGGATCGTCAACCCACAGCAGATGCCGAACTCTGCCGCTTCAACGAACAGCTTTTGCTGAACCTCCGATATTTCAAAGCCTCGAAGATCCGATTCCCATCGGAAGGGGCTATCGGCAACTCGCGCACGCAAGATGACGGGATCGACTCTCTGATACTGGTTTCGCAGATAATGCGCTGTCCAGGGAGGCGGATAATTCGAGATCAGCCTAGGCTCGCCGGAAGGTTGTAGTGGCAAGGATAAATAGGCAAACTTCAGTAGATCAAGTCCCAATGCCGCGCTGGTCAGGGCTTCACGGAAATCTGTTTCGTCGACACTCTCCGACAGCCTTTCCAGGAATGTCCCGACGACAATCGGCATGTCCTTTGTCATTGTCCTTCTACCTGTTAATTCGCACCACGCCTGGCTGGAGACCCACAAAGCCCGCGCATGACCGAGGCCCGGATCGCAGCACTTGCCGACTGACCGTCCCTGCAGAATGGCGCGAGGGCTGGGCGATCTTCGTGCCGGTGACCGCCAACCGCACCTGCCTAGGCTCTTCGAACGGCCATCTCCGAGATGCTGGGAGTACCTTTCCAACGCAGCGTTTCAATGAGGGAATCCTTACGCAATGAAAATGACAACATCGTCGCCCCTGCATCATTTCAATGGTGACAGTCACATCATGGTCGGTGGCATCGAAACGCGTGATCAGTCCAGTGGTATCGCCAACGCCGGTCGGCATGCGAGAGGATAGTGATATGAGCTAATCCGCCGCTTCCGCTGTGATCCGGAACGTGTCTGTTGGTGGGCAGATCGGCTCCAGACATTCGCATCGATTGAGGTGCTGCTGTTCTCCTCGGCTACTGTCTATCATCTCAGGCCGGGCCCAACCCAGGCCGGCACTATCGCTCGACACTGCTGCGGCGACATTCCATTGAAGACTCTGAAGCACTTTGCGAAGTGCGAAGCAGACATGAACCCGCAGGCCATGGCAATGTCGATGATGGGCATCCTCGTGCCTTCGATCAGGCGCTTCGCATGGTCTACGCGAATCCGGAGATAATGGCGAACCGGCGGAAGTCCGATATAGGAAGCGAACAAGCGTTCCAGCTGGCGCCGCGATACTCCGGCCCGTTGCGCGACCTCGTCCATTGCCAGTGGGAACTCTACGTTTTCTTCCATTATCCGCATGGCCATCAGCAGTTTGTCACTCACACCGGCAAAAGCCAGACCCGACGGTCCGGTCTGGCGGTTTGATCCTGAGCGCTGACCTTCGACAACTGCATGGCGGCAGACCTCCTGTGCAATATAACCTCCGGCATGGCTGCCGATCAGATCGACGGCCAGGTCGAAGGCTGCCAGTTCTCCTGCACAGGTTGAATACTGGCCGTCTTTGACAAACAGGGAATCGCTTATGCGGGGCCGGTTGAACACCTCGGCGAAAGCAGCGAGCCGCGACCAGTGTATCGTGCAGCGTGTGCCTGCCAGAAGGCCCGTCCGCGCAAGCAGCCATGTCGCTGTCCCGACCGCCGATATCGGAACCCCGCGGCGAGCCATCGTTCTCAGACAACCGTTGAGCTCAGCCGTCAGTTGCCGTTCTACCGGCTCGCCCGCCATTATAGCGAGCTGGTTCGGTCTACGATCGTCCGAGGACAAAACCAGTTCATCAATAGGGACATCAACAGCAACCGAAAGGCCATTGGCACCTTCGACTGGCCGAGCGTCAAGCCCGGCGATTCGCCACCGGAACAGCGGCAGTCTTGACACCATATTGGCGATGCTGAAGGGTTCGATATAGGCGTGAAGCGCCAGATGCGAGAACCCTGGTAACACCAGAACGACCAAGTCAAACGGTCGATCGGCCCCCGCCGAACTTTTCGGCGTGACCAACGACGTCATTGCGCTGATGTTGGCGGGTGCGTTCACTAGTATCCGTACGTGGCTACCGGCTCACCAAATACGCCGGGTTCCGGTTTGATGCCGAGGCCTGGCAGCTGCGGTACGGCGATGTGACCATTTTCGATGAGGATAGGATTTTTCGCGTCGAAATGTCCTTCGATATATTCTTGCGCGATCCAGGCGCCCTCAAACCGGCGCGGCTCCACAGTGGAAGCTAAATGCACGCAGGCCGCCGCGATGATGTCGCCGCCCCAGGCGTCGTCGCAGCTGTGCGGGAGTGAGCGGATGGCGCAAAGGTCTCGCACAGTCGTCATCTTCGTGAGGCCGCCCAGGCGCGTGACCTTGAAGCCGAAGCCATCCGCGATGCCTGCCGAGATCGCCCGAAGCACAATATTCTGATCCTCCGTATTCTCGTCCAGATAGATCGGGTGCGTCAGGCGGCCCTTGAGTGTCGCGACCTCGTCCATGGTGTTGCAGGGCTGCTCGAAAACGAACGGGATTGCCTGGCAAAGCCGGTCGAGAAGAATCGCGGCAGCGACAGTGAGGCCCCTGTTGCCATCCACTGCGATACGCGCTTTGTAGCCGACCGCCTCCCAAACCTTGTGAACCGTGGCCACATCCTCTTCGAGATTTCGTCCCGAGATTTTGACCTGCAGGCGTGGATAACCTGACTTGACCTTGTCGGCTGCAATCCTGGCCGTTTCGTCCGGTGGGCCCACAATCAATGAATAGTAAGCCGGAACGCGGTCGGCCAGCGCACCACCCAGCAGTGTCGAGACCGGCACTCCCAACCGCTGGCCGAGAAGGTCGAGAAACGCCATGTCGAATGCGGCCTTCGCATACCCGTGCCCGTTCAAGCGCTCGTCCATGCGTTTGGCGAGAAGCCTGATCGAGGCAATCTCGGCGCCCAGAAGACCTGGTGCGATTTCGGCGATCGCTGCGCGGGCACCCAACGCATGATGCGGCTGATAGACCGGTCCGACGGGACAGGTTTCCCCCCAGCCAGTCAGCCCCTCATCGGTCACAACCTCGACAAGGGTGCTGTCAAGCGCGTCGACGTCGTCACTGGCCATTCGATAGGTGCCACCTTTCACAGGCAGCTGGATCTTGTAGGTGTTGATCCGGTCAATGCGCATGATGCTCAGTATTCCTCGTTGAGTGCGTCGACGGCGGGAATTTCCCGCGAGCGACGATCGATGTAAGCGCGCAATTCCTCATCCTTCGCGACGTCGAGCTTAGGTTCCTCATATTCAGCCAGAAGGCGGCGCGCATGATCGAGGGCACGTTGCTTGATGTCCTTGGAGCCGTCAGCGTACCACTGCTCGATCGAGTTATTGTCAAAAAGTTTCGGAATAAAGAAGGCCTTCTCGAAGTTGGCCTGTGTATGCGGATGTCCAAAGTAATGGCCACCTGGCCCGACATCGCGAACCGCAGCCAAGGCTTCATCAAAGTCGTCCCACTGGATACCTTGCGTCATGCGATACCCCATGGCGCAGACTTCGGCGTCGACGACGAACTTTGCGATCGAGCAGTGCATACCGGCTTCATTCCAGCCAGCCGAATGCCAAATGTAGTTTGCGCCTGACATCAGCACGGCCATCATCGTCATCGCACTCTCATAGCCTGCCTGCGCATCAAAGACCTTGGCGCCGCCGAGCAGGTTCGAGGTACGCCAGGGGACGTTGTAGCGGCGAGCCATCTGGCCGATCATGAAGTTCATGAGCGATATCTCTGGCGTCCCCGCCATTGGCGCTCCCGATTGCATCGATACGGTCGACAGGTAATGCCCATAGATCGCAGGGCAGCCTTCACGTACCACCTGCGTGTAGGCGAGAGCCGAAAGCGCCTCCGCGTTGAGCTGTGCCACTGCCGCCGCGGTGGAGGCCGGCGTATTCGCACCGCCGAGAACGAAGGGCGAGCACAAGACGGGCTGATTTCGCCGGCAGAAAGCACGCATACCGCCCAGCATGACCTGATCCCACACGAGCGGCGAATTTCCATTGCAGTTTCCGGTGGTCACTGCATGCTTCTCGAGGAAGCCTTCGCCGAAAAGGATCTCGCACATGTCAAGCACGTCCTCGGCATTCTTGGGCGAGGTGGTCATACCCATGAATATCTTGTCGGAGTGCTTCATTGACGAATAGGTGATGTGCAAGTGCCGATGCGCCACAACAATGTCCATCGGCTCGACGATGTGATGCGCAGACGAATGCAGCGCCGGCATCATGTGCGCCAGCTTGTGGAACGTCCCAAGATCCGCGATCGTTGGGCCACGCCTGACGTCATCGAGGTCGCGCATGTAAGGCGCGCCGGTCATCGGCACGAAGATGGATTTGGCGCCTCCGAGCTCGACATTCTTCGCTGGATCCCGCGCGCAGTATTCGACATTGGGGGGAATGGTTTTGATAAGCTCCATGACTAGGCCGCGGTCGAGATGAACGCGATCGTCCGCGCGCACGTCCGCTCCGACTCTCTTCCAGTCCTCAATCGCGATCGAATCGCGAAACACCACGCCTACTTCTTCTAATATCGCGAGCGAAGCCTCGTGAATGCGTTCAACTTGCTCGGCATCCATCGGCTCTATCACCGGCAGGCCCCGCTTCAGCGTCGGTAACATGTCAACCTTTGGCGCCGTGCGGATCGTCCGGCGCGCTTCCCGCCCTCCTCTACGAGAGAGTTGTAGTTGAGCAGTCATGCCGGCCTCCAAGAACAAACGGTGCGGCCTGTGTGAGCCGGTCGGAACTATTGCCGGAGTTCGAAGCTTCGGCCTACTGCAAAAGTCTCACTCGTGCGTTGAGTAAACCGCCGCCGCACACCTTGTTGGGGGCGATCGCAGTTCAGTTGTACTTGCACGCGTCTTTTCGATGAGCTTGGCGACGACGGCGCGGCGCTCGGCACCGCCCTCGAATCCGGCGAAGAGCGCGTTTGCGCTGGAGTGGATGGAGCTCGATGACGTTGCTGTCGATCTCGATGCCGCCGTCGAGGAAGCGGATCAGACCCTGCCAGCGTAAGAGCGTGTAGTCGGATGGCCGCGGCGAGCTTCGTCTTCTGGCTGATCAGTCCGAGCTTCTCGCGCAGTTAGGGTGTGAGGATTCCGGTGAAGCTGCGAGATGAGCGATGGGACGCTCGGCTTCCAGTGCCTAGAAATGCAGGCGACGTCACTCCGCTCCCATGCGGAGGCAAGCTTGCGAGCTTCTGGTCGCCAGGTGAAGATCTGCCGCGGTCTCAGCCCGGCGCGCGGGCGACCGCGGAGATCCGCGTTCAGTTCCAGGGTTTCTGCGACGAACCCGCGCCTTGTCATCCATTGACCAATGCCTCCGGTCAACGGCGCCGTCGATCATCACGAAACGCCGCGGCTGCTGCTCAATCAAGCATACGGTCAAGTCCAGACAAAGCCGATCCCGATTCTGACACAATCGGGAGGCTCCCAGATTACTAGCGTTCCGAAAGATGGCCCCGACACAGCGTTTACATCGTGACCTTAGAACCACGAAACCGCTAGGCGCAGTGGCGCAGTACGAGCGGGCACAAAGCGCCAACTCGAACGCCGGACGGGGACAGGGGGAAAGCTCGCTGACGCCCTCACTGGATGGTGTCGCGCATGCCCAATTCTTGGTGAGCAAAACTAGGCCGCGTGACCGATCTTCGCTACAGACACCTTATAGCCGTATGCCATCAGCCGGCGCCGTGCGTTGCGCAAACTCACCTTGCTGAAGAAAGGTATCTCCAATGCGTTCTTTGATTGGCTGATAATCGCAAAGACGACTTCGTGATCGGCAGGGTTTGGCTTTGCGGAGGGATCAGCCAGTTTGTGGGCTTCGGGCAGTATATTGTTCAGCTTCGCGCGAAACTCGGGGTCTTGAAGGTAGAGCTCCGCCGACACTACCCCTTGGTTGAACAGGTGGCTTAGCTGTGCAGAGCCACCATAATGCTTGACATGCACCAACTCGCCTCCGCCTGTCTTTATATCGCAAAACTCAATTTTGCTCCGTCCCCCTCCGTGCGAGATAAGCTGCTCGTCTAGGCAAACGGACCCGTCCAGGACTGCGGGCACAGCAAGATTGTATGCGCCTTCGTTGGCGTGATTGTAATTTGGGAGATTGATGGTTGCCGCGGGAAACGCTTTGAACTCCTTCAAAACCTGAGCAGCGAATCCTTTAGCAATCTCGTACCAACGCCCATTATTGAGAATGTACGTTGTCCCATCAATTTCCGCTTCTGCGTACAGGCACCTATAAGCGCCCCAACTTGCAGAGACGGCGTCCGATTTGGCGGACCTTAAAAACACTCGCTTTGCCCGAAGGCCTTCAAGACTTATCTCATGCCCATGGAACTGTACGAGGAGGTCCGCGAGCATCATATCCTCGAACATCGTCGCCTTTTTGGCAGACGAATATGTGAACCCCCTCACGTCAACCCAGTCGAGTACCGCCGGCGGCGCCATCCAGACCTTAGAGTGGTCTGTTGACCTGAGCGTGACCAAAAGCCAAGCGTCGAGCTTGGCTGCCAATTTGGCATTTCGTACGTCTTTGATTTGGTCAATCCAGTCGAATTCAGCTTCGTAGTCTTTGCTGTTGAATCGGTCAAGCAGGAAAGGCAAAAACTCCTTAATATTGGATAGGTCCACCTTCGCAGAGAGAGACAAAGCGTCCTTGCCGGTAATCACATTGCCAAGCCGTTTATCTTTCGACCGGCCGGTAACAGAATTGACAAGGTCCTGCTCGATATCAACGCCAAAATTTGCGAACTCTCCCTCACCGCTCATTTGCTCGCGGCTTTGCTTGGGCAGTGAACCCAAGGCAGTCTTGTCGATGCTTCGAAGACTGTTGCGCTCAACTGTATTCAGAACGACTTTTAGACCGAAGCGATCATCGATCACGCCTTCCCGGAGATAGTGGCGGCCATGTCCGAAAGACACAGCAAAGAACCGCTTTGCCGAACCATCTTCGATTGGAACGAGAAGCAACCCCCTTGAACTTGCCGTTCGTATCCTGAATTTATCACCGATATGATCACCGAAGAAATCCTCGACCCAGTCCGGCTGGTAAACCGAGGAATCAGCGCTGAAGAAATTTCCAATACCGTCAATCTTTATTTCTTGAACGCCAGGTTCAATGATGTTGTCTACGTCTTTTGCGTCCTCAGAGACTAAGAATACGGTCATCTTATTTGTTTTCTCGCCCATATACCCCCAGAGCCAAATGATTTACTAGTGATCTAACAAGAGCCCTCGCCACCAGTTGAGGGGGTCGAAAAAGTGCGCAAGTACCGCAGTGTTACAGAAACTCGGCACCGCGCAAAAATTCGCCACGCCTGTCACCGCCGCAACTTCACTGCAATGTCAGTTATTGTTTCGAGCTATCTTGAGTGGAATGTTCCGGATCATATCCTCTGAACTGCCGCCGAAGACCAGTGACGTTCTGTCAGAAAAAATCTCACATCGCTATTGAGTTATAAGCCGTACCGACCGGCGCGCCTGCTTTCACCTGGCCTAGTCGGAGATTTGTTGTAAGCCGTCGTATATTGCGATGGAACTGGGGCGCAATTTTTCTAATGTTGAACCCAAATGGCTGGGCGTCGGGGATAGCCAGTCGTAACGCAGTTACCACCTCCTTTTTTCAGACCAGTCCCCGGAATTTCAGCGACCCTTGCCTTGGCAATCCTGCCGCGCGAATATCGAAGTGTTTGGAGTTTGATATGGTTCGCCGCTATTACGACCTGCCGTCCCTCACTGCTTTGGCAGTTTTTGAAGCGTCTGCCCGGCACCTGTCATTCAAATTGGCTGCTGCGGAACTGAACGTCACTCCCGGCGCCGTCAGCCGGCAGATTAAAGCGATCGAGGACGAACTGGGGGTTCCGCTTTTTACCCGATTGGGAACCGGTGTGGCGCTGACAAGCGCCGGCGAAGACCTTTATGGCGTGTTGGCCAGCGGTTTTTCGCGGGCCGCAGACATTGTCCGAACTGTGAAACGCGGCGACCGTTCTAAGAACGTCACGCTGGCGTGCACGGACGCCTTCGCGTCGACTTGGCTGATCCCGCGCATGCCGGATTTCTGGACACGGTACCAGGATATTGCTGTTGACCACCTGATTTCGGACAATCCTCGTGATTACCTCCGCGCCGAGGTAGAATTGCGAATTCGCTACGGATTCGGATCGTGGTCGAACGAACATGCCGAGCTTCTGTTCAATGAGACAATTTATCCCGTTTGCGGCCCGGGCTTTGCAAGCAGACATCGGGATGCAACGGCGGAGTCGCTATCAGACCTCCCCCTGCTGCACGTTGACTGGGTGGATCCCGACTGGGCGGGCTGGGACGAGGTTTTGCGGCGTGCGGGGGTACCGCACGGCTCGACTCGCGGTCGGCGCTTCGGCAAATTCTTCGTGGCGCTTCAGGCAGCTCAAGCCGACCAAGGGGTGGCTGTTGGCTGGCATCGCCTTGTCAAGGCGCAGATTGACGAAGGCAAACTTGTCAGACTGACGGATCTCGAACTCCCAGCCCCTGGCAGCTATTATCTCACCTGGTATGAAAAGCGCACACTTTCCCCTGCCGCCCAGAGCCTCCGTAACTGGATCCGAGAAGCGGCGGCGCAAGAACGAGAAGGCTAGAGCTCTCTGCCGGCGCGCTTCTGCATCGCCCACAGTTTGAACAGTGCTCCGATCGACATCAGTGGTTCTGGATAAAGCCGAACCGGGCCTGGCTCGGTCAGGGCGTCTGCAACCATAGGCTCGTTGCTGCCGGCGGCCAGATCAGCGGCCAGCATCCCATAGAGGGTACCTTGCACTGTTCCAAGGCCATTGCAGCATCCGGCTACGAAGACCCTCTCCTCAATTTCGCCGAATGCGGGCGCTGAATTCAGGGAGAGACACAAGTGGCCTCCCCAGCGAAATTCCATCGTTATTTCAGCCAGCATCGGGAAACGCGCCTGGAACGAGCGATCGTGCGCAGCGCCGATCCGACGGATCTGCTTCTCATTGGTGGACATATCCGGATTATAGGTGAAGGTGTTCCGGACGAGGATCCGGTCGCCGATCCTCCGAATAGTTGATCCCATCGGGTCGGCCGGGATCAAGCCCCAATGCGGCTCGCCTCCCACAACTGCCTGTTCGGCCTTCGATAGAGGCCTTGTCATGCTGGCGTAGGTGAACACATGCAGCAGCCGTTTCTTGAAGAAGCCAAAGCTTTCAAGATGACCGTTGACCGTCAGTATCAAGCGTGGCGCGGTGATCTCGCCCTCGGCCGTCCTCACGCTGTGCATTTTGCCAGTCTGCAAAGATGTAACCGGCGAATTCTCGAATATGCGAACCTCGCGCGATAAGCCTTCGGCGAGCCCACGGATGAAGCCGGCCGGCTGTGCCATCACTGTTCCTGGCGTGAAGGTTCCGCCGACAAAGAAGTCGGTTCCGGTGATTTCCTTCAGCTGGAGCGCGTCGAGCCGCTCGAATGGCTCGTCTAATCCCGTCAGGTGCTCTTCGAATCCGCGCAGCGCAGAGAGACCGTGGCCCGTTGCCGCCCCATGAAATTTGCCGGCCCGAACAAAGAACTTCTGCAGACCGTATTCGTCAGCGGATGAAGCAGAGAATTCGATCGCGGCCCGGTTCAAGCGGATGCGCCTGCGGTCGTGGTCCTGGCTTCCGCCGTAGTGCTCACTACCGAGTTCGTGCGGAAGATCGATCATGAAGCCCGAGTTGCGCCCGGCAGCACCCCAACCAATGCGCTGGGCGTCGACGACTGCTATGCACTCGCCCGGCACCAATTGAGACAGACGCCGCGCGGCCGCCAGACCAGCAAAACCGGCTCCCACAATGAGCCAGTCTGCCTTGTGACGGCCGCGCAGCACCTCCGGTGCCTTGGGAGGCGGCAGAATACCGTACCAGCCCGACATAGACGTGTCCGCAGGCGTGCGGACAGCCGCGTGTTCGCTCATCGGCGCGATGGGCTAGTCTACGGAACGCGAGACCTTAGGATCGGAAATGTCCGCCCAGATGGTCTTGAGTTCGGTATATTGGTCGTGGGCATGCAATGACTTGTCTCGTCCACCGAAGCCCGAAAGCTTGAAGCCACCGAAGGGAGTCGAGACGTCCCCTTCGCCGTAGCAATTGATGGTCACCGTTCCAGCACGGACGTCTCGCGCCATACGATGTGCCTTGCCAAGATTGGCGGTGAAGATTGAGGCTGCTAGCCCATATTGCGTATCGTTTGCGACCCGTACCGCTTCATCAGAGTTGGTGACCTTGATGACCGAAAGCACTGGTCCGAATATCTCCTCTCGAGCGATCGCCATTTCGGGCGTGACATCGTCGAATACAGTCGGCTCGATGAAAAAGCCTTTGCCGTGCTTGTGGGCATTCCCGCCCGTCACGATCCTGGCGCCTTCCGCGCGCCCCTTCTTGATGTAACCCATAATGCGGTCGAACTGCTCCTTCGACACAATGGCGCCGAGCCGATTGCTTGGGTCCAATGGCTCCCCTAAAGGCCATTCCTTGAGCTTGTGGAGGACTGTTTTCACCAAGCGGTCCTTGATCTTCTCATTCACGATGAGGCGCGAATTGGACGAGCAGTTCTCGCCCATGTTCCAGAAGACCGCCTGAGTGACATGCTGCGCTACAACATCGAGGTTCTCGGCGTCATCCAGAACGATGCAAGGATTTTTCCCGCCGCATTCGAGTACGATGCGCTTGAGGTTGGACCTGGCGGAATATTCCAGAAATTTTCGGCCGACATCGGTCGAACCGGTGAAGGCGACCATGTCGACGTCCGGATGCATGCCGAGTGCCTTGCCGGTGATCTCGCCGGGACCGGTTACGATCTGGAGGACGCCCGCAGGGATCCCCGCCTCATGCCCCAATTCGGCAATGCGCAAGGTTGACATGTTGGTTTGCTCGGCCGGCTTGACGATCACGGAGTTGCCGCTCGCAAGAGCCGGGCCGATCTTCCAGGCCAGCATCAGGATCGGGAAATTCCAGGGCAGAACACAAGCGACCACGCCAAGAGGCTGGCGTACGATCATCGACACGACATCATCGCCAGAAGGCGACGTCTGGCCGTAGAGCTTGTCGGTGGCTTCCGCGTGCCATTCCAAGCAATGCAGGGCCTCGGGAATGTCTATGGTTTCGACGTCATAGATCGGCTTGCCGCTTTCGAGCGTCTCAAGCACTGCAAGCTCGTGAGCGTCTCGCTTCATCAATTTCACGAGCCGCCGCAGAACGCGCTTGCGCTCGCTCGGATGCGAGCGCGACCAGACGCCCGATTCAAACGCCAGTCGTGCCTTCTCGACAGCGAGGTCCACGTCGGCCTGGCCGCAGGAAGCGATCCTTGCGATGACCTGCCCTGTGGCGGGATTGATGGTCTCGAAAGTATCACCAGATTGTGATGCCCGCGCCTTGCCGTCGATCACTGCGTTGGTCGGCAGTGGCAAGCTGTCTGCCAGGTTCTGGTATTCATCACGCGTTAATAGCGATGACATTCTCGGAAGCCCTCTTTTCGGATTTTGCAGTGATTGACGCGATGACTGCTTTAAGGGTGCGGATCGTCGACTCGAGTTCCCGCTTGTGTTCGTCCTCGAGTGCCCGCATAGGCCGGCGTACGGGTCCAGCCGGCAATCCAGCCAATTCGCAGCCGAACTTGACGCTCTGGACGAACTTGCCGCCCTGTTCGAGAAGCCTCATCAGAGGCAGAAGGGCCGACATGATCTGCCGGCCCTTGGTGAAGTCCTTCTCGATAACGCACGCTTGGTATAGCGCGAGGTGCTCAGCCGGCAGGCAGTTGCCAGCTCCGCAGACCCAACCCTTGGCGCCCCAGGCGAAGAATTCGAGGGCCTGATCGTCCATGCCGCAGAAAAGATCGATGTGGGGATAGTCACGAGCCAGGGCGTGCAGCTGGTTCATGCTGCCGCTGGATTCCTTGATGGCGCAGAAATTGGTGCTGCGGCCGACCCGGTCCAGGAACTCAAGATCCATCCTCGTGCCGGTGCGGCCGGGATAGTTGTAGAGCATCACCGGCAGGTTGGCGGCTTTGTCGATCGCCAGTGCATGATTTGCAAGTTCGAGCTGTGTGGGGACAGCGTAATAGGGCGATCCGATTAGGATGCCGTCGTATTTCAGGTCCTTTGCGACGAGGGCATATTCGATGCAGTCCTCGGTGCGAATGGCGCCGACGCCAGCAATCAGCGGCACGTTCCCTTTCACAAAGTTCCTAGCAAGCTTCAGTAGGCCGATGCGCTCGTCACGTGATTGGGCGTAGTACTCGCCTGTGGTGCCACCAACGATGATGCCATGCACACCCGACGACACCAAATGCTCGACCATTACGCAAAACCCATCGCGGTCGATCGACCCGTCGGCGTGAAACGGGGTGGTGACTGGCGGAATAACGCCTTTGAACGACATTTGCCTGTCTCCAAAATTGGCTGTCGGCTGGTGTTATACGCAGGCAGAGGTGCGGTAACAGCCGAAATAAAGTCACTTGGCAGGCAACTTTTTTGCGGTTCGAGCCGACGATCGAGCATGCTAACGGAAATCAGCGTACCGCAAAGCTTTTAACATGAAGTATTGGCTCATCTGCTGGCTAACAGTTGTTGCTGCCCCTAGCAATCGGAGGCTACGCCCGCCAGCTTAGCGAAGCTGCTCCGTGCATACGATCCCGCAAATCGCAGGCGAGAGTCTCCCAAGATTCGGGCGCTTCGGATCCGCCGTGAGGATGACGTTCACGAACGCAGCCTCGTCAGAGGCCAACCGTGTTGCCATCGCCGCGTCAAGACGGCCGGTCCGCTCCAAAGCTGACAGCAATACCGTCGCATGCACGACATCAATCACGTCGATGTAAATGCATTGGCGGAAGCAGCGTGCCGGGAACGATCGCGCTTAATGGCCCTGACGACCTCGGATGCCTTTAAAAGGCTACTTGCCAACACGCTATAGATGTCTCGGCCAGCGCTGGTGAGCATCAGCTCGGTCCCTCGCCTCACGAATAGCGGAACACCGAGGTCGTTTTCAAGGGTTTTGATCTGCCGGCTGATTTCTCCCGATCTCATGCCCAGCTCGGAAGCCGCAAGCTTGAATGAGAGATGGCGTGCCGAGGCCTCGAATGCTGTGAGGGCATTCAGTGACGGGAGGTCGTAATACTGTGGGACCATTGAAGAATCCAATCAGATCGGAACTCGGGAGCGGGGCACTCCGCGGTGAAAAGAGCAAATTGCGTGCCGAACTGGCGCACCAATCTAGTTGCACCACTTCCCCGATCCCGCTGGCCGCACCTGCGTTAAATTTCCGACATTCTTGTCCAGCCCCAGACACAGGTTTTTTTGGATGAACATGCGTTGGCCGTCACACTGACGGCGCGGAATTCCGCGGTGTGAGGAGTCTTAAAAAGCCACGTCGCTCGAGGGCTATGGCTGCCATCGGTCCGTGCCGAAGCGGGGGTGCCACGCCAGCGAGACGTTCGGATACGAGGCTTGGCAGCGGCCGTTATTGGCCTTGGCGCCCCTTAGGATCGGTCCGGTGGTGCGATCGTCATGTAAGACGCTTGGGATGGTAGCGAACACCGCGGCACAGGCTTCGACTTGGCGCGCCAAGCCTGGAGAGGACTAGATCGATGCTTTGCGGTCCAAGCGCGCAACCCCGGTCAATCGCTAATGCCGGGGAGTTCTTCAAATAGAATTGTCGCCACAGGTTCGGCTCGACAAAGCCGCCCGACCCACACGGTATGGAGCACGCGGCAGGCGCGATCGCCGCATTCTAGTGAACTTCTCGGTCGTGGTTCACTTTGATCGGGTAGAAAATGATCTTCATTTCTTAGTGGCGTACTTAGTGTTTAGCCAAGCTCCGCCAGTCTGGCCTTAAGTCGGCTGCCCAGCCAGCCGGGCAATTTGGCTGTCCGCTCTCCTTACGCCTTGGCCAAGTGGGCATAGCTTGCTGCGAAACGCCCGAATTTGTGCTCGCCGCAAGTCACCGGCTTGTAGCGAGGCGGGTTGCTGTCGGTGACACATGAGGGCAATGGCTCGATGATCGCATCGAAATCGGCGTCGATAAAGTAGGGGAGCGAGTATCGCTCGCGGCCCGAGCTATTCACCACGCGGTGCATGTTCGCTAGGTAGACGTCGTTTGTGAGCCGCTGAAGCAGATCGCCAATGTTGATTACGAATGTGCCGTGGATCGGGATGCCCTCGACCCAATCGCCATGCCGGTTCATGACCTGAAGACCACCCACGTCGTCTTGCGCCAAGATGGTCAGATTGCCGTAATCCGTGTGGGCGCCAATACCGATGATCTCTTCGCCAATATAGCCGCTCTGCGGCGGATAATGAAGCAGCCGCTGAATGCTGATCGGGTTTCGCATAAGGCGTTCGAAATAGCTCTCCGACAGGTCCAGACTGAGCGCAATGCCGCGCAAGAGTTTTTTTGCGAGGTCCACCATCTTTTGGTGGTATCCGTATGTCAGTTCCCGAAGCTCGGGCAGGCTTGATGGCCACTGGTTGGGGCCAAAGAACGGACCTTCCAGCGTCGAACGTTCAGGTCCGAAGTCAAAGCACTCCTTCAGGTCTTTCGTTTTGCCAGGATCGGTGTTCTCACCAAACGGCTCGATATAGCCGCGGAGGGCTACATCCGATTTGCTCACATGCAATTCCATCTTCTGCGACATCGGCAGATCAAAAAATCGACGGCTCACGTCGAACACCGAATCCACAAAATCCTGCGGAATACCGTGGTTCTTCACATACATGAACCCAGCATTCGACAAGGCCCAACGTATCTCCTTCGCCACCTTATGCTCATTGCTGCGATCGAGAAGGGCCGCGATGTCAACGACTGGGATTTTGTCAAAGCTTTCGCGTTTCGCGCGCAGCTTATCGTCCAGTTTGGCAACGAGATCGTTAGACATGAGTACCCCTTTTGTTTGGCCATGGGAGTCGGCGCAACGATTGGCGCATTTTCTTTGTTGGATCGGCTGTTTGACGACTGGACGGCGTGCATACCTCGCTATGCGGTGCTCAAGTGCCCCTTGGCACAGGCCGGGCTCGCGCTTTCGCGGCGCCTGGACCAGTTGCCGCGTTTCGTGCGAGTTTTGCCGTGGCGTTATCATGGCCGCGCCTTCGTTGATGCACTCGCGTCCTCGCCCACCTGAAAAACCCAATAGTCCGCGCCCTCCTCCGCGACGTATCTGCCGTCCTTTAGTCGCTGTGTCGGCACTAGTATGCCCGCATCCTCCAAACGCAGCACCTCCTCTTCGAAGCATGCGGTCTCGGCATAGCTCTTGCGGGTGCTTGCAACGATAAATCCCTTCGGGCGCGTGACGCGGGCCAGTTCGCGCAGTGCTTCCGGTCGGACATGCCCGAGGGTCAAAACGCCGCAGCAGACCGTGATATCATAGCTCGCACTCGGATATTGGGCGAGCGGTCCGTTTAGATCGACACCGCCTCGGACATGGCGGTAGACACGGGTTTGCCGGGCCCTTTCGGCCATCTCCTCGCAGAGATCGAGGCCTTCGATCAGCCTAAAGCCGAGTCGTTCCATCTGGACTCCGAGCAGGCCCGTTCCGCAGCCAGCGTCCAGAATTGAAATGAGTGCTCGCTCTTTGGCCAAATAGGCTGTCTGCACGGCGCCCGTCAGTTCGGCCACGATCATCGGCCCGCAGTATTCGTCGCGGCTGACATCCAGTTCGTAGGCACTGGCCCATCCGCGATAGAAATCCGCCAAGCGACCGATATCGCCGTCGAAGGCATGGGAATCCTTGATGCGCTTTCGTGCCGCTTGCTCCCATGTGGTGTTCTGATCGAGAGTGTTCATGATAGTTGCTCCGCGTGTGAGTCATGCCTGTGCGTTACAGTTGTCATTTGGCCGCCTGTGAATCCAATTTGGTTCTGGAGAGAAGTGGCGTGCACCCGGCCTCCTCGCTTGGACAGTACACACGGGATTTTCAATCCATTGTTCAAATTGGCGCCTTTATACTTTGGCTATGTCGTCGATTGGAATACAATCGACTCGGGTGACAGGCAAGTCAGTTAAGGTTAAGATACGTTTTGTAATTTTACGTGTGTTACAATTTCTTTCTACCGACATGAAAGATTTTCGCGTAACGTTCTGCAGAATCGTTAGGGAAACTAAACTGAGCCCCAAGGCTTCGTGAGCACGAATGACGACCATGGCTGGAAAAGATCCCACCCTGGTTCTTAACAGTCGGAGGTTTGGTGGCTGGGCCTTCGCGCCGCATGCTGGTCCACGTTTAGCTCCAAGGCTTCGACAGCAGTCCAAGATGGCTGCCGGCATCCACAACAATGTTCTGACCGGTGATATTTGACGCTTCCGTCAGGAAGAACAGCGCAGCCTCGGACATCTGTTCCGGTGTGCCTGCCTGGCGTAGAGGCGTTTGCTGTTCCTCGTTTTCTTTCATCTTGTCGTATTCAACTTCGCCCACGCCATTCAGCATCCAACGGGTCTGGATAAACCCGGGGCAAATGGCATTCACCCGAACGGCCGGGCTGAGCCAACGTGCCAGGATCAGGGTAAGAGTATTTAGGGCGCCCTTAGAGAGCATATATGGCAGGGAGCTGCCGTTCCCGATAAAGCTGGCATTGCTCGACACATTCACAATCGCGCCGCGTTCTTTGCTTTCCTCCCATTTTTTTCTCATAGCCGGAAACACAGCACGACTCATCATGAACGCGCCTGTGGTGTTCACGCGGAATATTTGGTTGAAATCCTCCGGTGTGACGTCCTCAAGGTCGCCGGCTTTTTGAAACTTTGTGATGGCAGCGTTATTGATAAGGCCGTCGATGTGCCCCCATTCGCACAGGGTCTCGGCGGCCAGCCTGCGGCAATCTGCATCCTGCCCCACGTCCGCCTGCACAACGATGGCTTCAACACCTTGCGCTGTGACTTTGGCATAAGTCTCCTCGGCCTCCTTCTTGCTTCGACTATAATTGATCGTAATATTCCAACCCCGCGCCGCGAGGTCGATGGCACAAGTAGCTCCCATACCCGTCGCCGAGCCGGTCACGATTGCTACTTTGGCCATGGTCTTTCCTATGCTTCTGACTTTTGACGGAGCCGGCCACGCTCAAATGGCGTCGGCGCAGTAGGTATAGGGAGCTTCGGCACCGATTTGGCGGCCATCTGGATCTAAGTATGCCCTTCTATTGATGATAGCCCGTCAGCCGGGGATCTAACTGTTACTGGTGGGAGCACCCCGACGGTCGAGCGCCAAGTAGGAGGAGCTAAAGCCGCAGCGGTAGGACTGTAGCTCAGCAGTATACACCATAGTTGGGTTGGCTTAGGTATCGCAGGGGAGAGCTCTCGCCGAAGCCGCTTTTGATCCTCTAACGATAATTAACATCGTCATTCATTCCTGCGTCTAAACATAACATCTAAGTATCCAGGATGGTGATATTTACTGTTAACATTCTCAAATGAAAATGACTTCCTATGTTGCCGCCATGTCGTTTCAATGTACTCTATTACCATCGTATTAAATATTTGCAAAAAAGCTTCACAAGAAAGGATATACGGGTATTAGCGCTGAACGAGCGGACTGCTGCGGTTGTCTGGCGAGCGCCCACTGGTGGCACTGAGGCGAACGGCCACGGAGATGGGCGGAGCCATGCCCTAGCCTTAGACTAGCCAGGAGACCTGCCACCCGAACAAACGTCCACGGGGCGGGTGTGTCGGTGTGTCGATCGCCCCAGCTGTTCGACAGTTCGGCTACTCACGCCTTCCTTATCCAGGCGCACCTCGGGTATGGCATGACCGTCTCTCAGCTACTTCCTGTGGCAACCTTCAGCGTGCCGCGGATCGGCCGGAGCCGTGAACTGAACTTCGGGTTGAAAACTTGGTCCTAGAAGTTTGCAACTCACCTTCTCGCAACGGCGAGCCCTTGCGTTCCGCAGGTTGGAGGGAGCAGGATCGCGCGGCGTCCGGAGAATCCCGCCGAACGTTCGCCTGCTGCGCGTCGCGATTGCCTTTGCCCTCGTCTTTATTGGCTTGCTCGGTGGATCACCCGCTTTGCCATTGCTCTGCCTGAAACGCCTGTCTCCATGGCCGGCGGCATTGACCCGTTAGCTGAGTTGCCCGTGGCACCGCTTGTACTTTTTGCCTGATCCGCATGGGCATCGTTCGTTTCGCCCGGTCTTCTGCAACGAGACAGGAGCTTGTCTAGAAGGGATCCGGCGGTTCCCTTCCAGTCGTGCTGCGATGTATTCTAAGGAACCCGGCGGAGGGACCCACTTGGGGGGCGGACCTAACACACGAAGATTCCTGATCAATTCACGTTGATCGGCCAGTTCCTTTGTGCCAAAGTGCCCAAGCCCGGTTTCGTAGGGCTTGAGCCGAGCCATCTCTTTCTCTGCCTCATCAAATCGGCCGCAATACGCCAGCACCACGGCGGATTGCGAGCGAACCGAGATGAGGTAATCCGCCAACTTCCAGGAGTTGCGGCAAACAATGGATTCGATCATGGAGCGCGCCATCGAAATCACGTCGGCGGACAAATTGGTCTACGAGGTCCTGGCCAACACGGAAGAAAGAGTCCGGCGCATGTGCCAGATCGTAGAACTTCAAAGCGTGAATGCGGAGTAAAGGCGAAACTTTGCCTTGCGCATCCATAGCTTTGGCGAAGAGATCGAGGGAGTCAGCAAGATGCTTTGTCCTCGACCTCCGTCGCCTTCTTCAGCATTCGGGCAAGGTCCGCCGCGTTGTTTCCCATGACCAATGCCGGCGTTAGCCCGATGAGACCATAGTATTCTTCGATCAGAGGCTGGACGCGTGTGGCCGCCGCGGCATCTCCAAGCGCGCGCTCCGCACAAGCGACATT
Organism: Mesorhizobium sp. M5C.F.Ca.IN.020.29.1.1; assembly: GCF_003997375.1. Taxonomy (NCBI): domain Bacteria; kingdom Pseudomonadati; phylum Pseudomonadota; class Alphaproteobacteria; order Hyphomicrobiales; family Phyllobacteriaceae; genus Mesorhizobium; species Mesorhizobium sp. M5C.F.Ca.IN.020.29.1.1. The sequence goes on from NZ_RZSW01000018.1 coordinate 27,590, forward strand.
GTATGAAAAAATGCGTCGATGAGCGGCAGGCAATCCTTCGACGATTAGTGCGAGGCCTCCTATCAAGCGCGCTGCACCTCGGCGATCTCCACTTTTTCGCCAGGATGTTCATGCGCTTCATGCCCACACGAAGCCGTTCTTCCGCCCCAAGATTGTATGCGGTGATTAGCGCGTCCATCTGATCGAGCCACACGGCCGCTCGATCCGAGTTGGCTTTCATGTCGGCAAAGGCTAGGCCACCAAGAGCCTTAATGCGCTGGTCTGCAGGAACGGTTTCGTCCTGCGCGCCTTGTCATCGGGCAATGAATATTCCCTGATTGTGGGCATCGAAAATTCCCTAGTTGTCGCTGCTGCCGCCAGTTCCGGGACGCGTCCCGGAACTGGCGGCTTTCGCTCCGGCGTCGATAGTCCGTCCCG
>NZ_RZSW01000190.1:0-10639 GCF_003997375.1 Mesorhizobium sp. M5C.F.Ca.IN.020.29.1.1
CAACGCCCACCACACCTGCAACGACCGCCCATCCATCCGCAACGGCACAGCCTTCCGCCCCCTCGCAGCCCGCAAAGAGCGCCGCCGTCATCGCACGAACCCGCCTGCAGGTAGCGCCGATCGTCGGCGCCTCGGTGGAAGCCGCGACACCGCTGACCGCGGAGCTTCAGACGCGAGCCAAGCAGCGCGGCATCACCTTGGCCGGTAGCGCCGGCCAGACCCCTACGCACGTGCTGAAGGGCTATTTCTCGACGATGTCGGAAGGCAAGGACACCACCGTCATCTATGTCTGGGACATCTATGACCCGGCAGGCAACCGGCTGCATCGCATCAACGGCCAGCAGAAGGCGCCCTCGGCCAATGGTGGCGAAGGCTGGGCTGCGGTCGCGCCGGAGACCATGCAGGCGATCGCCGACCAGACGATCGACCAGTTTGCCACATGGCTTGGCGGCCAAGCGGGTTGACTGGCGGGCTGACATGTTGCCGGCTCCCCGTCGTAGACGTTTATTGACATTAGCCTGCGGATTCCGCTCACGACGCTTGCAATACCGGCACGGGCCGCTAAAAGCCCCGACTAAGGGGCTCAAGAGAGTCTGCCAGAGTCTCCATCCTTCACCAGGAACGGTGCATGAAGCTTTTCGCGGGCAATTCCAACAGGGTGCTGGCCGAAGCGGTCGCCCGCTATCTCAACATCCCGCTGGGCAAAGCCAGCGTCAGGCGCTTCGCCGATCAGGAAATCTTCGTCGAGATCCAGGAGAATGTGCGCGGCGAGGATGTCTTCATCCTGCAGTCCACCTCGTTCCCGACCAACGATCACCTGATGGAACTGCTCATCATGATCGATGCCTTTATGCGCTCGTCGGCCAAGCGCATCACGGCGGTCATTCCCTATTTCGGCTATGCCAGGCAAGATCGCCGCGCCTCGGGCCGCACGCCGATCTCGGCCAAGCTGGTCGCCAACATGATCACGCGGGCCGGCGTCGATCGCGTCTTGACGCTGGATCTCCACGCCGGCCAGATCCAGGGCTTCTTCGATATCCCGACCGACAACCTGTTCTCGGTGCCGGTCATGGCCCGCGACGTGAAGGCGAAATATAAGCAGCTTGCCAATGTCATGGTTGTGTCGCCGGATGTCGGTGGCGTGGTCCGCGCCCGCGCGCTGGCCAAACGCATCGATGCTCAACTCGCCATCGTCGACAAGCGTCGCGAGCGCCCCGGTGAATCGGAAGTCATGAACGTCATCGGCGACGTGCGCGGCAAGGATTGCCTGCTGATCGACGACATCATCGATTCGGGTGGCACCTTGTGCAATGCGGCCGATGCACTGCTTGCCGGCGGCGCCACCAGCGTCACTGCCTACACCACCCATGGCGTTTTGTCGGGCGGCGCCATCGCGCGCATCGGCGCCTCGAAGCTGCAGGAACTGGTCATTACCGATTCCATCCAGCCGACCCAGGCAGTGCTCGACGCCAGCAATATCCGCGTCATCTCCATCGCCGACCTGATGGGTGAGGCGATCTCGCGCACGGCGACCGAGGAATCGGTATCGAGCCTGTTCGACTGAAATCTGCCAGCGCTACAGCGCCGCGCGTCCAGTGGACGCGCAAAGGACGCTGTAGCATTTTGATTTTGCGCATGGTCCCCAGCGAAATCGGTTCCGATTTCGCTGAAGCGAACCGAAGGTTCGGGTCATGCGTTACCCGTTCGACACCCTGATATTGTCCCTTGTCCCTCGCATATAGCCCCGCGGCGATGCCCCCAGCATACGCTTGAACATGGTGATGAAGGCCGGCACGCTGTCATAGCCGAGGTCGAACGCCACCCTTGTGATCGGCTCGCCATCGGCCAGCCTCGGCAAGGCCGCGAACAGGCAGGCCTGCTGGCGCCATGTCGACAGCGACAATCCGGTCTGGCGATGAAAGGCGCGGGTGAAGGAACGGCGGCTCATGCCGACGATATCGGCCCATTCGTCGATTGTCGCGTGCGGCGAGGGTGCTGCGACGAAGCGCCGGCACAGTGCCGCAAGCTTTGGATCTGAAGGAAAAGGCAGGCCGAGCGGCCGTTCCGGCAGGTTCGGGATTTCATGCAGCAGGAGGCTCATGATCAGCCCGCCGCGCCCTTCCAGCTCGGCGCCCTGCGGCAGCTTTTCAGATTCCACGATCAGGCTGTGCATCAGATCTGTAATACCGACGACGCGCAGCCCATGCGGCAGCCCCGCAATGGCGTCCGGCATCACATAGACCGAACGCATGCTGACGTCGCCAAGCATCTCGACGGAATGCTCGGTGCCGGCGGGAATCCACATGGCATGATCGGGAGGCACCATCCAGCGGCCATGCCGCGTCGTCACCAGCACGACGCCGACAAGCGCATGCAGCAACTGACTGCGACTGTGACGGTGCTGCGGCACGTGGTAGCCATCGGGATATTCGGTCGGCAGGGCCACCGCTGGCCCGACGGCCTGCTCCAGCCACTGCCAGCGGCGCTCATGCAACTGCCCGAGGTCGGCAAGCTGGCCGAGATCGGTGTCGCCCACTTTGAAGATTTCATTGCCACGCGGCATTGAGTAATGGCCCACTCGCGAAATTATTGGACCAAACCACGAAAGAAGTCGCCCGGCAAGTGACTTATAAGGCAACCCGGCTATGAGGCCGCCTGCGCCAGCGCCCGCCAAAAAGACCACGGAGCATGCCTTGACCGATACGACAGCCACCACCGCCGCCACGCCTGCGACGGCCAGCCACACTTCGGCGCAAGCAACGGCCTTTAGCGTCATTCTTGCGGTGAGCTTCTGTCATTGTGTCAACGACATCATGCAGTCGCTGCTCTCGGCCATCTATCCGCTGCTGAAAGACAATTACGGTCTCGATTTCTGGCAGATCGGCCTTTTGACGTTCACCTTCCAGGTAACGGCCTCATTGCTGCAGCCGCTGATCGGAATGGTCACCGACAAGCGGCCGATGCCCTATTCGCTGCCCTACGGCATGGCGTCCTCGCTGATCGGCCTGATCGTGCTGGCCTATGCCGGACACTATTGGCTGCTGCTGATCGGCGCGTCGCTGATCGGCATCGGCTCGGCGATCTTCCACCCGGAATCCTCGCGCATCGCCCGCTTCGCCTCGGGCGGCAGGTTCGGCCTGGCGCAATCTCTGTTCCAGGTCGGCGGCAACTTCGGCCAGGCCATCGGGCCGCTGCTGGCTGCCTTCATCGTCGTGCCTTTCGGCCAGACCAGCATAGCGTGGTTTGCCGTCGGATCGCTGATCGGTATCATCGTGCTGTGGCGGGTCGGCGGCTGGTACAGCCGCCTGCGCGCTTCGCTCGCCAACCGCAAGGCGGCAGGTTTTGTATCGCCCTTCCCGCGCCGCAAGGTGATGGGCGCGTTGGCGGTGCTGACCTTGCTGGTGCTGACCAAGAACGCCTACATCGCCAGCCTCGCCAGCTACTACACCTTCTACGCCATCGATAAATTCGACGTTTCGGTGCAGGTGTCGCAGGTCATGCTGTTCCTGTTCCTCGGCGCCTCGGCGCTGGGCATCCTGCTCGGTGGCCCGTTCGGCGACCGCTACGGACAGAAGGCGATGATCTGGTTCTCGATCGTCGGCGTGCTGCCCTTCACGCTGGCCCTGCCCTATGCCAATCTCGAATGGACGATGATCCTGACTGTGCTGATCGGCCTGATCCTGTCCTCGGCCTTCTCGAACATCGTCGTCTTCGCCCAGGAGCTGGTGCCGGGCCGCGTCGGCATGATCGCCGGTATCTTCTTCGGCTTCGCCTTCGGCATGGGCGGCATCGCCGCCGCCGTGCTCGGCGTCGTCGCCGACATGAAAGGCATCGACTTCGTCTTTCAGGTCTGCTCCTACCTGCCGCTGCTCGGGCTGCTGACGGTTTTTTTGCCGAACATGAAGGAAGCGAGGAAGCTCGAGAGGGAGGCCACGATCGGGTGAAGCTGAATTTGGTTTCGGCTCGCCCCGTAGAGGGTCGGGAGCGCCGTCTTCCTGCCCACCTCACGCGTGGAACGGGCACAGATCGATTGTTGCCGTCATGTGCTGCAAAGCCTTTTAAATGCGCTGATCGCGGCAGTCACTCTCGAACGGACATCCTTGTCTGAAGGAACCGGCAGAGAGTGAATGACCCGCCGGATCTGCAGATCACCAATCAGCAGGTTCAAGAACCAATCGGCCGCTATGCGCGCAGATGGCGCAACCAGCGCACCGCTCTCCAAGTCGCGCTGGATCAATTTCTCGATCAGCGGAAATACCGAATCGCGACCACCTGCGGCAATCGTCGCACCCAATTCGCAACTTTCGTCAGAAGCAGCAGCGCGGTTCAGGGAAATTGCCCGCTCGCCAAGCAGCATCGACAGGAGGATCGGAGCCACATCTTCAAGGGTTACCAAAGGATCGGCGTCGTCCCTTATTGCCGAATCCAGTGCCGCCTTCGTCGTCCTTGCATTGTTTTCGACCATCGTCTTGAACAAGCCCTTCTTATCGCCATACCAGCGATAGAGGGTTTCGTTTGACGCCTTTGCCTCTTTGGCTATGCCAAGCATAGAAGTCCCGCCGTAGCCTCTCTCCTTGAGAAGCTTGTAGGCTGCCCTCTCGATCTGTGCTCGACGCGCAGCCTTGGTGTCTTCGCGCATTCCAATCTCCGAAACTGCCAATCTCCGAACTGCTTGACCAGAACCGTACACTTTTGTACGTAAATGCAAGCGTACACGACGATACGGTTTAAAGGAAGCTGTGATGCCTGGGATAGTGGTAGGACTGTCGGTCACATCGATCGTCTTTTGCGGGGCGATTTTCGGATTTTTCTACGCCTGGGTCTGCTCCACAATGTGGGGGCTCGACCAGACTGATCCGCGCGTGGCAATCGAGGCTATGCAGGCGATGAATGCATCGGTTCGCAACGCCGTGTTCTTTCCCGCATTCTTTCTGACGCCAGTCGTCCTGGGGCTCACGGCTGCCGCGATGCGTTTCAGTGGCCGCAAGTCGCCTGCGTTCTGGTTCGCTGCGGCGGCGCTCGTCTATCTGACATCCGGCCTTTTCCTCACATTGACGGTGCATGTGCCGATGAACGAGGCATTGGCCGCAACCGCCATTCCCAAAGATATCGAGACTGCGAGAGAGATCTGGCAGGGCTATTCAGAACGGTGGCAGTTCTGGAACCAGGCGCGAACCATCGCTTCAGGAATCGTTTTGGCTTGTGCCGGCTTCGGTCTGGTGAGGTTGTGACCGGGAGCGCCTGAGCCCGGATGACGCAGCGGGTGGTCTTCTGGCTTACATTGCGTTGAGCGCGGACCCGACCTCGGCTTCTGTCAGCCGCTTTCGTAGTTCATGCCGTCGACATCCAGGCCTGACGTCAGCCACTCGGGAAAACCACCTTCGAACCGGCGTGAGGCCCAGCCTCGCGCCCTCAGGATTGCCAGCGCGTCGGCAGAGAGAATGCACTGGACACCACGGCAATAGGCAACGATGACCTTCTCTCGTGGAAGCTCTGCAAGCCGTTCCTCCAGCTCACCGACGGGAATGTTGATCGCACCCGGCAAATGCCCGGCTGCGTATTCTTCCTGCGGCCGAACGTCGAGCAGCACGATTTCGTCGTCCCGCATGCGGCGCACGAGTTCCTCGCGCGAGATGTTCTCCAGCCTGTCCGGCCGGCTCATAGTGTCATTGATAAGTTCGCGGATTTGCTCCCGCCTATGGTTCGCAAGGCTTCGCAGGGCGGCGAGCACGTTTTCGATCGGGCCATCGGCCAAACGATAGAGCACGCGTTTCCCGTCTCGCCGGGTCTGCACCAAGCCGGCCCGCTTGAGGTGTTGAAGATGCTGCGACGTGTTGGCCAACGCGATCCCGGAAAGTTGCGTCAGCTGCTCCACGGCGAGTTCGCCGTCGGCAATGTGGCGGAGAAGAACCAGCCGATGTGGATGTCCCAGCGTGCGGGCGAGATCCGCTATTTCGTCGAAGATCGGATGATGGACACCTGCGTTTTTCATATCGCAGGCCTACCATGAGTCTATCAATCAATCAATACATTGAACGAGAGGTTTATATCGGCTAGTGTCTGACGCCCAAGAAGCAGCATCGACAGGACAGGAGCCTAGAAATGAACGACCAGTTGGAGTTGGTTGTCCGCGCAGCCGCGATCGGAGCGGGCGCGACGGCGGTGATGGATCTTTGGGGGCTATTTCTGAAGCGCGCGTTCGCGATTCCGCCGCTTGATTATGCCTGGGTCGGCCGCTGGATCGGGCACTTTCCGCGAGGCCGTTTCGCGCATGCAAATATCGCGCAGGCTCCCCGAATTCCAGGCGAAACGCCGATTGGATGGGTAGCGCATTACGCGATCGGCATCGTCTTTGCTGCATTGCTGATGGGAGTATGGGGCATCGACTGGGCACGATATCCGACATTTCTTCCCGCACTTCTTGTCGGCATGTCCACGGTTGTCGCCCCGTTCTTCGTCATGCAGCCAGCCTTTGGAGCCGGAATTGCAGCCTCGAAAACTCCCAAGCCGCACACTGCGCGTCTGCGCGGCCTCATGACTCATCTGTCCTTCGGGGTCGGACTGTATGTCGCCGCATTGCTTTCGGCACTCCTGTTTCCGGTCTGACACTGATCGGTTGCGGTCGGCTTTCAAGCGCGATCGAAACGTTTGAAAATGGGGCGCAAACCCGAAATTCAAAGCGAAACACTGCCCATGCCTGCAACGGCTGCACCTCGGGCCGACTGGTGCCCGGCCGGGTCGGCATGATCGCCTGTATATTCTTTGGCTCCGCCTTCGGCATGGGAAGCATCGCCGCCGCCGGGCTTGGGTCGTCGCCGACATGAAAGGCGTCGACTTCGTCTTCAGGTCTGCTCCAACCTGCCGCTGCTCGGCCTGTTGACGGTGTTTTGCCGAACTCGTCGCCTTCGTGAACGTGATCGAACCGCACGGTTGATTTCGCCGCGGTCCCTTTCCATCTTGGGATTCTAAAAGGCCCGAGAGACTTGTATGACGGAGTTAGTGACCGGCGCGACCTGGACTGTCTCACCGATGCCTCAGAGCCAGGCCACCTGCGGCTGGCAAGGGGGCTGGTTTGAGACAGCTGCGCGTCGCTATACCCGTGCGGTGGAAGGCAACATTCGCCCCGATTGTCACTTGATCATGGCAACTACAAAGGGTGGAGCGATCCGGCATGAGTTCAGGACTGACAGCGGTCTGCGGTATTCCGGCCGAGACCGAGTGGGAACCGTGTCCTTCCTGCCTGCGGGTTGCGAACGGCGACTCTCCTTGGAGCACGTCGCATGGGAGTGGGGCGCGATCGCCGTGCATCCGGGATCCGTCGCCGCAGACATCATGTCGATAGCTCCATTCATCGAGCCTTCAGAACCATTTTTGTACGGTCTGATAGCGCAAATGAAAAATCTCCTGTCCGTCGATGGCGCGCTCGACGCCACTTATTGCAGCGTCATGACGATAGCGCTTGCCGAATATCTGCTGCGTCGATCCGGTCGCCCCGTTCGCGCCAAGGGAATCCGGCAACTCTCGGCCAGGCAGCTGCGTATGACGATGGAACGCATCGATCATTTGCTGCCGCAGCCGGTCCAGATCGCCGATCTGGCCACGCCGCTTGGTATTTCAGAAGGCCATTTCTACAGGGCTTTTCGGGGCGCCGCGGGCCGCACGCCCGTTCAAGCTATCTCTGAACGGCGCGTCGAGCGCGCGGCTTCATTGCTGGCTCAGACGGATTGTTCCGTTAACCGTATAGCTCTCGAAGTGGGCTTGGCGAGCCCAAGCCACCTTGCAAGGCTATTCCGTACCATACTCGGCACGACGCCGTCGGAATATCGACGTGAGTTTCGAGCGGTCGCCGTCCCGGCAAGAAACGATCAGGATGAAGCGATCCGGTCAGGATGAGGCGCGCATTTGCTCCGTGTTTTCGGCTAGCTTGCCCGCACATCAAACGGAGTACCCTCGATGTCTCGTCCCAAGTTTCTCACCACCCGCCGCGATCTTCTCCGTTCCACCGCAATGCTGGCGGCAGTCGCCGCGGCCGGCCAATTTCCGATCAAGGCAATCGCGCAAGAGCGCTCGGCCATCATGCGGCCGATCCCCAAGACGGGCGAGATGATCCCCGCCGTCGGTCTGGGCACTTTCGAAACATTCGACATCATGCCCGGTGAACCGCGAGACAACATTCGCGAGATCATCCGTTCCTTCCATCAGATGGGCGGGCGCGTCATCGACACGTCGCCGCTGTACGGCATGTCCGAGGTCAGCGTCGGCGATTTCGTGACCGAACTGGGCATAGCGGATGACATTTTCGTCACCAACAAGACTTGGACAACGGGCGAATATCTCTCGGACAACAGTCACTCGGAGGCGCAATTTCTTCGCTCGCGCGAGCGCCTCTGGCGTAGCCGGATGGATGTCCAACAAGTTCATAGTCTCGAGAATCACGATCAGGTCCTGCACCTGCTGCGCCAATGGAAGGAGGAAGGCCTGATCCGCTATATCGGGGCGACGCAGTGGAGCGCCGAATACTACGATACCATGGAGCGGTTGGTTGCAGGCGGCACGCTCGACTTCGTTCAGATCGCCTACACCATCCATACGCGGGCGGCCGAAAAGAGACTGCTGCAGGCCTGTGCGGACAATGGCGTCGCCGTGCAGGTGAACATTCCCTTCGAGAAGGCGCGCCTGTTCACGCCAGTTGCCGAACAGCCTCTTCCGCCTTTCGCCGCCGAATTGGGCATTGAAAGCTGGGCTGAGTACTTTCTCAAGTTCATCATTTCCCACCCCAACGTTACCGTAGTGATTCCGGCAACCAGCAATCCCGAACACCTGGTTGACAACATGGGCGCGCTCTTTGGCGAGCTGCCGGATCGGTCGATGCGAGAGCGTATGGCGGAATACTACATATCTCTTCCCGGTGTGTCCGATGCCCTTCGGCAACCGCCCTATCCAGGAAAGAACTATGGAGGGGTCGTGAAGTGGCCCTTCGCTTGAAGAATGCTCCCGCAGTTCTCTCGGTCGCCGTTCTTCTGGTGACCTGCGGCCAGCTCAGCGCCAACGAACGGGCTTTCGTGGGACAATTCACCATCGACCGCACCGAAGTGACAATCGGACAATTCACCGGCTTCGCTGAAGCGACGGGGCTGATGACGGCCGCCGAAACCTTGGGTGGCGGACACGAGTGGGGCTCGGGATGGGAGCGGCGTCCTGGATGGACATATCGGACGCCCTTCGGAGAAGCGCCACAATCGACGAGCGAGCCGGCCGTTCATCTCAGCTGGCACGAGGCGGCAGCCTATTGCGCTTGGGCCGGCGGCCGCTTGCCGACCATCAAAGAATGGGTCCAGGCGGCCTATCGCGAAACCCGCCCTGACCCATCGGCGGGCTTCATCGCCGGCAGGCAATATGCATATCCTGTCGGCGACACTCCCATCGGCGCCAACACGCGGGGCGACGATCCTTGGCCGCGCCATGCGGCAGCGGGTACCACGCAGGTCGGGGTCAATGGTCTCTACGATATGGGTGGCAACGTGTGGGAATGGCTTGCCGATCGTGATGGCCAAGCGGCTCTAACTGCCGGTGGCTCCTGGTGGTATGGTGCCGAGGAGATGGTGTCCAGCGCGATGCAATGGAAACCTGTCGATTTCTACGTCGTCTACATAGGTTTTCGATGTGTCTACGATCACGGACGTGCCCGATAAATCCTGAGTTGCGGGCTGATGACCGGCGGGGCAAACTGCCGCATTTTGGCGATCTTGGTTATCTCACTGGAAGCGCAGAACGTCTGCCCATTGCGGGAACAGGGCTTGTTTCCGCGGTCGGCAGACATTCGGGCGTTCGGAGCTTCCTCACGCCCGACTTTGGCTTGCACCTCGTCCCACCTTCCGCTATAGAGCCGCCACCCGCGTAGACACCCTTGGAGGCAACGCGGCGGAAGGCTGTCCGGCCTAACGTGATCCCAAAAAGATTTTGGACCCGATCATGTAAGGCCATGACGGCTTTCGACGTTTACGGCCCCAGGCACCTCGCCGGCCGCGAACGCTCCAGAACAACGCGAAAGGAAATGCCATGAGCGATACTTACGAGCTCAAGGCCGAAGCGCGCGAACAGGTCGGTAAGGGGTCCGCCCGTGCAGTTCGCCGCAACGGTAAAGTGCCTGCAGTAATTTACGGCGACAAGCAGCCTCCCCTGGCGATTGCGCTGACCTACAAGGACATCTACTACAAGATCCATGGCGGCGGGTTCCTGACCACGATCGCCACGATCGATGTCGACGGCAAGAAGATCCAGGTCCTGCCAAAGGACTACCAGCTCGACCCGGTCAGGGATTTCCCGGTCCATGTCGACTTCCTGCGCATCGGCAAGGACACCGAAGTCAATGTCAACGTGCCGGTCCACTTCATCAACGAGGACAAGTCGCCCGGCATCAAGCGCGGCGGCGTGCTCAACATCGTGCGTCATGAAGTCGAGTTCCATTGCCCTGCCAATGCGATCCCGGAGTTCATCACCGTCGATCTTACCGGCACCGATATCGGCGATTCGATCCACATCTCGGCGGTCAAGCTGCCGGCCGGCGTCAAGCCGGTGATCTCCGACCGCGACTTCACCGTCGCGACCATTGCCGGTTCCGCGGCGATGAAGCCGGAGG
>NZ_RZSW01000191.1:0-10637 GCF_003997375.1 Mesorhizobium sp. M5C.F.Ca.IN.020.29.1.1
GTCCGGGTCCGCGAAGGCCTTCGGGCTGGCGACACGGCCAACATGACGATCGAGATGCAGGTATGACAACATTGGCGCTGACGGTGACGCCCTATGCGGCGGCTAGTGCAGAAATACGCGGCGCGCCGACCTCCCCTTGGCAAGCCGACGGTCGGCTTGTATAGAGCCCGCCACCCTCAATTCCACTCTCCATCACAAGGACGACCCCATGGCGCTCGAACGCACCTTTTCCATGATCAAGCCGGACGCGACCCGGCGCAATCTCACCGGCGCCATTACCCGGATGCTCGAAGAAGCTGGCCTGCGCGTCATCGCCTCGCGCCGGGTGTGGATGAGCCGCCGCGAGGCGGAAGGCTTCTATGCCGTCCACAAGGAGCGTCCGTTCTTTGGCGAGCTGGTCGAGTCCATGTCGTCGGGCCCGACGGTCGTGCAGGTTCTGGAAGGCGAAGACGCCATTGCCAAAAACCGCGAAGTGATGGGCGCCACCAACCCGGCCAACGCCGCCGAAGGCACCATCCGCAAGGTGCACGCGCTGTCCATCGGCGAGAATTCCGTGCACGGCTCCGACGCGCCGGAGACCGCCGCGCAGGAGATCAAATACTGGTTCTCGGACACAGAGATCGTCGGCTGAGCCGATAAGTCCATCACCACGTCACATGCAAAAAAGGCCGGCGCAATGCTGGCCTTTATTCGTTGCGGCGATCCTGCACCGGATGCCGGCGCCCTCCACAGCGCATGATGCTCAAAAACCGAAACCGGTTTGAACGATCAGCTCGCGGCGTTGAAGCGCAGAATGACGCGGCCGTCCTTGTCTGCGATAACAAGCTTGCCGGCGTCAACATGGTAGGTCGCCGCCTTGGCCAGCGCCTCGAACAGCGCCTTTTCCTCGGCCATGATCTCGGGCGCGCAGGCTTTGAAGGTCGAACCGATGTCATTGATGGCGATCGTCGAACCATCGACTTTGGCGATGGCGAAGTACGCGTTGCAAGGACCGCTGCCGCCGGCCTTGCCGGCCTCGCTGATCCTGAACGTCGCCTGCGGCTCGGCGATCACACCAATGCCGTCGATATACTCGATCAGCCAGCTCTGCCCGAACACCGACGCCGACGCCGGCTGCTCGCTCGACGTCACCATCTTCAGCATGATGGTCTGCGGCGCGTCGCTCAGCGGATCGACGTGGTGGCGCATATCGGAGATGAACAACAGCCTGTCGTCGACGGTGATGCGCGCCTGCAGCACATAGGTCATATCAGGCCGGATCACCTGGGGATCGAAGCTGATCTCGAACTTGATCGGCACCTGGCCGGCCGGCGCCATCTTGCGCTCGCCGATGACAGCGGCCGGCGCACTGGCCTGCGAGACATTGGCAAGCTGCACGAAAAGCACGGCGTTGGGCGGCAGCGCGATGCGCTCGCGATACGTCACCTCGCCCTTCAGGGTCTTCTCGGCAGCGACGGACAACTCAGGCACCAGTATACCGACGACCAGCGGCATGACACCGAAGAGGAAGAACTTGGCGATCTTGCCCAGCACGATCCTGCTCCCCCAGCGCACCAAACTGGTCGCAACGTCTCGCAGGATTGCGGTGGTTCCGTGGCGCCCCACACACGCACTGTTCGCACGGCGGTGCCATCCGGCTTGTGGTCTTTGTTCGTCGGCCGCCTTGGCATGACCGGCATTATGCTCAAGCCAGGTCCCAGGCGATCACGAAGTCGTGTTCCCCAAAGATGTAACACAGCGGCCTCCGGACCGAACTTACCAATGCGCGCTTGAGGAACGGGCGCGCAACAACCCAATCGGAGGTGAAATCATGACAACGAGATCAACCGTGAGCGCAGCCTTTCTGGCCGGCGCCGTTGCCACGGCTCTTGCTTCTTTTGCGACGGCCGCGCCGCTATCCGAGGCAGAGGCCAAGGCGGCGATGGATGCCGGCAAGGAGAAGTGCTTTGGCGTCGCCCTGAAGGGGCAGAACGACTGCGCGGCAGGACCTGGCACTACCTGCCAAGGCACCTCGACTGTCGATTACCAAGGCAACGCCTGGAAGTTTGTCGACGGCGGCACCTGCACGACGATGGACCTACCCGGCGACCGCAAGGGCTCGCCCACGGAACTGACCCGCGACATCCCGTCGTAAGCAATGCAACTGCCCGGAAAGCGGAGACGAAGATGAACGGACTGGCCCCAGCATTCCGCATGTCGAAAACCTCGCGCTTTCCGGCACACCCGGTCGCCGGCCTTGCCGGCACCAGTTTCAAGCATGAACATTCGCACGCGATCATTGCCGGCGGCAGCAAGGACGGTTTCTTCGAGGTCCACGCCGAAAACTATATGGCAGCCGGCGGCCCGCCTCACGATGCGTTGACCAAGATCCGCCGCGACTATCCCGTTTCGCTGCACGGGGTGTGCATGTCGATCGGCGGACCGCGGCCGCTCGACAAAGCGCATCTCGGCCGTTTCAAGGCGCTCGTCGACCGCTATGAGCCGGCGCTCGTTTCCGAGCATCTCGCCTGGTCGACCCACGACACCACCTATTATAACGACCTGCTTCCGCTGCCCTATACGCCGGCAACGGTTTCGCGGGTCGCGGATCACATCGACGAAATGCAGCGGGCGATCGGCCGCCCGATCCTGCTCGAGAACCCCTCGACCTACGTCCTTTTCCCGGAATCGACGATGAGCGAGACAGATTTCATTCGCGAGCTGGTGCGGCGTACCGGTTGCGGCCTGCTGCTCGACGTCAACAACGTGTTCGTTTCGGCCACCAATCACGGCTATTCAGCCCTTTCCTACCTCGCGGATTTCCCGCTCGAACATATCGGCGAAATCCATCTGGCCGGGCACGCCGAGCAGGAGGATGACGAGGGCGATGTGCTGCTCATCGACAGCCATGACGGCCCGGTCGCCGACGCGGTCTGGAAGCTCTTCGATGTCGTCATCGGCCGATGCGGGCCGCTTCCTACGCTGATCGAATGGGACAGCGACATTCCCGACTGGCCGGTGCTCAAGGCGGAGGCGGCCGCCGCCCAGGCGATCCTCGACCGTCACGCCGACAGCGATTACATATTCGGAAAAGCCCATGCCGCAGGATGAGCTCCAGTCAGGCGATCTCGGCCACCGGTTTGACTATGCCGCGGCTTTCACCGCCGGTTTGCTCGATCCTGATCGCGCCCCGCCTGACGCTGTCTCGGGGCCGAACGGGAAGGCTGCAGTCAAGCGATATGCTGTCTACCGCAACAACGTCACGGTCAGCCTGATCGATGCGCTAGCCGCCAGCTTTCCAGCGACGCTGCGCATCACCGGCCCGGACTTCTTTCGCGCTATGGCGCGCTTTCACGTTCGCGAAACACCGCCCACCTCGCCGCTTCTATTCGAATACGGGCGCGACTTTCCCGATTTCATCGAGCGCTACGAATACGCGCAGTCGATGCCGTGGCTGGCCGACGTGGCGCGCATGGAGCGGGCTTGGCTCGACGCCTATCATGCCGCCGACGCGGAACCGTTGGCTTCCGGAGCACTGGCGTCGATCCCGCCCGAACGACTGGCCGATACCGTGTTCGTGCCGCACCCGGCAACGCGCGCCATACGCTCGCGCTATCCGGTCGTGACGATCTTCGCGGCAAACCGGAGCGACGGTCCTGTCGGGCGGATCGACGCAAACGGCCGTGAAGATGCGCTGATCACGCGGCCCGGCCTCGAAGTCTATGTCCTCCATATGCCGCCCGGCAGCGCGGTTTTTCTGGATCGCCTTATGGCGGGCGAGCCGCTCGGCGCGGCGGCCGCGGCAGCGTTTGCGGAGCGTGCCGAATTCGACCTTTCCGCCAACATTGCCGACCTGCTGCAAGCAGGCGCCTTCACAGCGGCACACCAGGGAGGATGAGCATGACGAACCATGGGCAGAACGCCAGCATCGAGCCGCGAGGGATCGCTGCCCTCGTCGAGAGGGTGAATGCCGCCCTTCGCACGAGTGCAACACCGTCGCTGACGCAGCTCGTCCTGCGATGCGCACTCGCCGTCCCGTTCTGGCGGTCCGGCGTCAACAAATGGGACGGTTTTTTACAGTTGAACGATGTCGCATTGCTGCTTTTCAGCTCGGAGCTCAAGCTGCATCTGCCCGGCGGCCCTTACAACTTCCCCGCACCTGGGCTGGTTGCGTTCGCCTCAGGGTCGGCGGAAATCCTGCTGCCAATTCTCCTTGTTCTTGGGCTGGCGACACGACTGGCGGCATTCGGGCTGCTGCTGATGACGTTGATCATACAGCTCACCGTGCCGGAAGGCTGGCCGCTGCACATCACCTGGGCGGCGATGGCGCTCGGCATCATGGCGTGGGGACCCGGCCGGATTGCGCTCGATCACTGGATCGGCACCGACAAGGGCTGACGAGGGCTGATGGGTTTCCACCCCTCTGGCGGTGAGGCGAAACGTCAATTTCGCTTCCAGCGGCTTGCGGCCTCGTCGTCGACCTCCTTGGCATCGACCCAGCCGCCTTGCGAGCCGTCGGTGTGGTGTTCCTTCTTCCAGAACGGCGCGCGCGATTTCAGGTAATCCATCAGGAAGTTCGCCGCCTCGAATGCCGCCTGCCGGTGCGTGGATGCAGCGACCACCAGCACGATGTTCTCACCGGGCGCGACCCTGCCATGGCGATGGATGGCGGTGAGGCCCTGCAGCGGCCAGCGGTGAACCGCCTCGGTGGCGATGCGGCCGATCTCGGCCTCGGCCATGCCGGGATAATGTTCGAGTTCGAGTGCCGCGAGCCTGCCCGCTTCATCGCGGCAGAGACCCGAGAAAGTCACCACGGCGCCGATGTCGGCGCGGCCTTGCGTCATCTTGGCGATCTCTGCGGCGACATCGAAATCCTCCGCTTGGATACGCACCGTCGGCACCACCGCGCCGGGCATTTCAGCCACCCGTCATCGGCGGGAACAGCGCGATCTCGCGCGCGCCGGCGATCTTCTCGCGGTGCTCGACATGTTCCTGGTTGATGGCGACGCGGATCACATCAGGATATTGCAGCGCGTGCTCGTACTCCTCGCCGCGCGATTTCAGCCAGCGCAGCAGGTCGGCCACCGTCTCAATGCCGGCGGGCAATTCGACATCCTCTTGCGGCTTGCCGATCCGCTCGCGCACCCAGGCAAAATAAATGAGCCTCGTCGACATCCTACTCGTCCATGATGTGCTTGAGGCCGGCGCGGAAATAGTCGTAGCCGGTGTAGAGCGTGACCAAGGCGGCGATCCACAACAGCACGAGCCCGGTCTGGGTGGTCAGCGGGAAGATCTTGTCGCCGGCAGGTCCGGCGAGCAGGAAGGCGATGGCGACCATCTGGATGGTGGTCTTCCACTTTGCCAGCTGCGTCACCGGTACCGAGACCTTCAGCGCCGCCAGATATTCGCGCAGGCCCGAGACCAGGATCTCGCGGCACAGGATGATGATCGCCGCCCACAGCGACCAACCTGCGATGCCGGCATGGCGATCGGTGTCGGCCGCCAGCAGCAGCAGACAAGTGGCGACCAGCAACTTGTCGGCGATCGGATCGAGCATCTTGCCGATATTCGAGGTCTGCTGCCAGGCGCGCGCCAGATAGCCGTCGAAATAGTCGGTGATCGAGGCCAGCAGGAAAACGATCAGCGCCGACCAGCGGGCGAAGTCGCTCGACTTCAGATGTCCTTCGAGAAAAAAACACAGCACAACCAGCGGCACCGCGAGGATGCGGGCATAGGTGAGCATGTTGGGCAGGTTGAATGCGCGCTGGGCCATATTTTTGGGAACTCTTTCTGCCTGCCTACTCAAATCAGAAGCGAATGTGGGGGGTCAACAGGCGATAGTCGATGGACCAACCGAAAATAGCCGAATCCATCAGCTCTCGTGAAAATGATTGTAGACCAGCTTCGCCACCTGCTCGGAAATGCCGTCGACCTTGACCAAATCCTCGATCGCGGCGCGGCTGACCGCCTTGGCGGTGCCGAAATGCATGAGCAGCGCGCGTTTGCGGCCGGGACCGATGCCGCTGATCTCGTCGAGCGGGCTCTTGACCATCTCCTTCTTGCGGCGGGCGCGGTGCGTGCCGATGGCGAAGCGGTGGACCTCGTCGCGCAGCCGCTGGACGAAATAGAGCACGGGGTCGCGCACGGGGAGCGAAAACGGTGGCTTGCCCATGACGAAAAAGCGTTCGCGGCCGGCGTCACGGTCCTGGCCCTTGGCGATGCCGATGGCCTGGACACGGTCCTCGATGCCGAGATCGGCGAGGATCTTGCGCACCGCTGTCATCTGGCCCTGACCGCCGTCGATGAGGATGACGTCTGGCCAGGCCGGGAAACCGCCCGCATGCTCGATATCGTCGCCCTGTTCGGACAGGATGTCGTCCGCCGGCTGTTCGCTCGGCGGCACGTCGCCATGTTCCTTCAGCAGTCGGGAAAAACGCCGCTCCATCACCTCGCGCATCATGCCGAAATCGTCTCCCGGCGTGATCCCGGTCGAGCGGATGTTGAATTTCCGGTACTGGTTCTTCACGAAGCCTTCAGGGCCGGCGACAACCATGGCACCGACGGCGTTCGTGCCCATGATGTGGGAGTTGTCGTAGACCTCGATGCGGACCGGTGTTTTCTTCAGGCCGAAGGTCTCGGCGAAGCCGGTGAGCAGCCGCCCTTGCGTCGAGGTCTCGGCCAGCCGGCGGCCGAGCGCCTCACGGGCATTCTGCAGTGCGTTGTCGGTTAAATCCTTCTTCTCGCCGCGCTGCGGCACCGAAATAGCCACCTTGCGGCCCGCGCGGGTGGAGAGCGCCTCGGCCAGCAACTCCTGGTCCTCGACGCCATGCGACAACAGGATGGTACGCGGCGTCGGCTTGTCGTCATAGAATTGCGCCAGGAACGAGCCCAGCACCTCGGCCGCGTCCAGCGCCGGATCGGCCTTGGGGAAATAGGCGCGGTTGCCCCAGTTCTGCCCGGTGCGGAAGAAGAACACCTGGATGCAGACCTGGCCGCCTTCCTGGTGGATGGCGAAGACATCGGCCTCGTCGACGGTCTGCGGGTTGATGCCCTGATGGCTCTGCACATGCGACAGCGCCGCCAGCCGGTCGCGATAGATGGCGGCGCGCTCGAAATCGAGATTTTCCGAAGCCTGCTGCATGGCAGCGGAGATATCGGTCTTCACCTTCTGACTGCGGCCGGACAAGAACTCCTTCGCCTCGGCGACCAGCTTGGCATAGTCGCCATGCGAGATTTCGCCGGTGCACGGGCCGGCGCAGCGCTTGATCTGGAACAGCAGGCACGGCCGGGTGCGGTTCTCGTAGAAGGAGTTGGTGCAACTCCTGAGCAGAAAGGCGCGCTGCAGCGAGTTGATGGTGCGGCCGACGGCGCCGGCCGATGCGAAGGGGCCGAAATAGTCGCCCTTGCGCGAACGCGCGCCGCGATGCTTGTAGATGCCGGGCGAGACGTGATCGCCGGTCAGCAGGATGTAGGGGAACGACTTGTCGTCCCGCATCAGCACATTGAATCGCGGCCGCAAGCGCTTGATGAGGTTGGCTTCCAGCAGCAGCGCTTCGATCTCGGTGCGGGTGACGACGAATTCCATCGTCGCGGTCTCGCGCACCATGCGGCCGATGCGGCTGGTGTGGAAACGGCCTTGCGCGTAATTGGTCACCCGTTTCTTCAGGCTGCGCGCCTTGCCGACATAGAGCACGTCGCCTGCGGCATTCATCATGCGGTAGACGCCGGGCGCGTTGGGCAGCCGTTTGACCAGCGTCTGGATGACGTCGGCGCCGACCATGCCGTCGGCATCGCCGGCATGCGGCGTCCAATCGATGACCGTGAAGGCAACGTCAGGACCGCCGGAACCGGGAGCTGACGTTTCGACGATCTCCTCCGCCGCCTCGTCCTCGAGGTCGACATCGGGGGGCAGGTCGTCGGCGGCGCCGCCCCGTTTAGGTTTCTGGTCCATGGGACTCATTCGATAATGCCTGTCACATCCGGCGTCTGCCATGCAAGGTGCTGGCCGCCGTCGAGCGCGATCATCTGGCCGGTGACCGAGCGCGCGCCCCAGAGATAGCGTATGGTGGCGCCGAATTCAGGCAATTCCGGGCCGCGCTTCAGGATCAGGCCGTCGACCTGCGCGGCAAAATCGCTGTCTTCCTGGCGCGCGCTCTTCAGCGTCGGGCCGGGGCCGATGGCGTTGACGCGAATGCGAGGCGCCAGCGCCTGCGCCATCATTTGCGTCTCTGTCCACAATGTCGATTTCGACAGCGCATAGGAGAAATAGCGTGGCGTCGGGCGCCAGACGCGCTGGTCGATCATATTGACGATCAGCGCTTCCTGGCCTTCTGGCAGCGCGCGGGCGAATTCTTGCGCCAAAAGTGCCGGCGCTTTCACATGGACGGCGAAGTGACGGTCCCAGGCAAGCCAGTCGAAGTCCTGAACTGTGTCCTCCACGAACAGTGAGGCATTGTTGACCAGCAGTGTAACAGGCCCGAGCGCGGCTTCGGCGCGGCCGATCAGGTCGCCGACCGCGGCCATGTCGGTCAGGTCGGCGGCGACCACAGCGGCACGGCCATCCTGGCCAAAATGGCCGCCGTTGATCCCCGCGGCCAACGCTTCCGCCTCGGCCCGCGAGCGGTTGCAATGGACGGCGACAGCAAAACCGTTAGCGGCAAGATCCTCGACGATCGCCTTGCCGATCCGCTTGCCCCCGCCTGTCACCAGCGCCGTTCCAGCGGCCTTGCTCATCCTGTCAATCCTTAATGGGCTTCGATTTCAGCCCGCCGGCGAAATATGGCCGGCCAAGCGTTAAATGCTTTTCGGACCTTGGGCAGCATTGTGGCAAAGCGGCCGGATCGGTCTTTCGACTGTGGCCGGGACTCGGCCGTCAGACCGCAATATAGGGCTCCGGACCCCTTGCTCCAAGCGGTGTTCAGCGCGGCACGGCAAAGCCTCCTGACACCATCTGTTGCGCTGATGCAACGTCAAAATTCAGCCTCATTCGTGCCGGGTAATGACCCAAGTTCAGGTTCGCTTCAGCCGCATTTCGACACGACATTCGGACCCGTTGAGCGCCAGACCCGTTTTTCCCCCCGGCGGGTTGAGGGCGCTTGTGAAAAGCAAGCCAGTGCCTGTGGCTTAAGGAGTAAAGAACAATGCAAGCCAATCTTAAATTTGCGCGACCGCTGGCGGTGGCGTTCGGGCTCTTCGCCCTCGGCGGAACCGCCTATGCTGCTGACGTCATCGCGGAAGAGCCGCCGGCCCCCGCTCCGATCGCCGAACTTCCGGTCGCTTCCTGGGCCGGTCCCTATACCGGTGTGAGCGTGGGCTACGGCTTCAGCGGTCACGCCGATGCCGAGGGTATCGGCACTGACGTCGACACCGATGGTTTTGTCGGCGGCGTCTTCGGCGGCTATCAGTGGCAGGCGGAGAACTTCGTCTACGGTGCTGAAGCCGATATCGGCTATAGCGGCATCGAGGGCGACGATGGCGGCGTCGAGGCCAAGGGCGGCTTCGAAGGCTCGCTGCGTGCCCGCCTCGGCTACGCCGTTACCCCGGAAATCCTGCTCTACGGCACCGCCGGTGGCGCGCTCAAGAACCAGGAGATCGAAGCGGCCGGCGTCAGCGACGAACAAACCATGCTCGGCTGGACGGCCGGCGTCGGTACCGACATCAAGATCACCGACAATGTGTTCGGCCGTGTCGAGTATCGCTACACCGACTTCGGCGACAAGGACTTTGACGGTATCGGCAAGGTCAAGTCGACCGACAACCGCGTCACCTTCGGCGTCGGTATGAAGTTCTAAAATCGTCCAAGCCACGACACGAAAAAGCCGGGCCTCGTGCCCGGCTTTTTTTATAACCCCTTCTCTGGCTGCGCTCACGCCGGGACGCAGGGTTTCAGCTCCGGAAACTTCTCGTCAAATCGCGCCGCCCAGCGGATCAGCCGATTGCGACCCTTTTCCCATTTTCCGGCAAAGCGCAGTGAGAGATAGCCAAGGCAGGCGCGCAGCGCCAGCTGGCCGGCGGTGATCTTCTTTGGCAGCTTTGGCGGATTGGCGTTGAGCAGATCGAGCGCGCTGGTGATCTTCGCCCACTGGCGGTGGAGCCACGGTTGGTAGACCATGTCTTCGGGGCGCGTGCGCCGCTCATAGACCATCGACAGCGCGCAGTCGCAGATGCCGTCGGCCAGTGCCTCAAGCACTTCCGCCTCGAGGCGCTTGTCGGGATTGCGCGGAAACAGCGCGTTCTTCGACATGCGGTTGAGATGCTGGGTAATGGCGCGGCTGTCGTGGATCGAGCGGCCGTCGTCGAGCACCAGCACCGGGATCTTGCCGAGCGGATTGGCGTCGATCAGCTCGGCCGGCTTGTCTTCGGTTTTTATCGGCACGAGATCGACTGCGATGCCGGCATAACGCGCGGCCATGCGCACCTTGGAACTGTAGGGTGATGTGGAGGCGTAGAGCAGTCTGGGCATGATCGGGTTCCTGGTTGCCGGCTACAGCGCCGCGTATCCTATTGGACGCGCAAAGGACGCCGTAGCGCTTTGATTTTTGTGCACTGTTGACTGGACATGCCGGCATGATCAACAGCCACAGGCGGAAAAACCGGGCGCCACGGAGAACGACGTCCTCCTCCGCGATCTTAGGCAATGAGCGGTACGGCAGTTGCAC
>NZ_RZSW01000192.1:0-10634 GCF_003997375.1 Mesorhizobium sp. M5C.F.Ca.IN.020.29.1.1
CTCGAGCACCGCCTTGCGGAAGCCCGCCACATCCGGCTGGCTGATATAGCCGGGGATGGCATCCATCTTGTCCAGCGTGCCGCCGGTATGGCCGAGACTACGGCCGGAAATCATCGGCACATAAGCGCCACAGGCGGCGACGATCGGCGCCACCATCAGCGAGACATTGTCGCCGACGCCGCCTGTCGAATGTTTGTCGGTGACTGGGCCCGACAGGTTCGACCAATCGATCACGTCGCCGGAGTCGCGCATGGCCAGCGTCAGCGCCACCGCCTCGTCGCGGCTCATGCCGTTGAAGAACACCGCCATGGCGAAGGCCCCGACCTGCCCGTCCGAGACGGCGCCTGCGGTCACGCCTTCGATGAAGCTGGCGATCTCCTGCGTCGACAGCTTGTGGCCGTCGCGCTTGCTGCGGATGATTTCCTGGGGAAGCATCAGGTCGGGACCTTACGCTCCGGCAAGCCATCCTGGAACACACGCTGGAGGATCGTCGCCAGACGCGCGCCGCCAACCGGCGCCATGTCCTTGGTCTCCTGGTGCGAAAGCTCCGCCCCGGTCATCCCTGCTGCAAGGTTGGTGATGACCGAGCAGGCGGCGACCCGCAAGCCGAGGAAGCGGGCGAGAATGACCTCCGGCACGGTCGACATGCCGACGGCGTTGGCGCCCATGACGCGCGCCATGCGGATCTCGGCGGGTGTCTCGAAGCATGGCCCGGAAAACCACATATAGACGCCCTTGTGCAGGGCGGTAGCCGTCGCCTTCGCCGCCGTCTCGATCGCCGCGCGAAGGCCGGCATCATAGGCTTCGGTCAGGCCGACGAAGCGGCGGTCGCTTGGCTCGCCGATCAGCGGATTGGAGCCCGAGAAATTGATGTGGTCGGTGATCAGCATCACCGAGCCTGGCCCCATGTCCGGATCGACCGAGCCAGCGGCGTTGGTGAGGATCAGGTTCGAAATGCCGAGGCCGGCGAGCACCTCCAGCGCCGGCCGCATCGCAGCCGCGTTGCCGTGCTCGTAGTAGTGAGCGCGGCCCGACAGCATCAACACTGGTGTGCCGGCGAAATGTCCCGCCACCACCTCGCCGGCATGGCCGGTGACGCCGCTTCTGGGAAAGCCCGGCAATTCGGCATAGGAAATGCGGACAGCGTCCTCGACTTGGTCGACAACCCCGCCAAGGCCCGAACCCAGCACCAGCGCGGTGGCTGGCGCCAGCCCGTCCAGCCTTTCGACGAGACGATCAAGCGCCTCCTTCATTTCAACCAGCTCTTCATTTCAACCAGCTCTTCATTTCAACATGTCGCCCTGGAAGCCGTAGGGCAGCATGTCGCCCATGGTCACGGTCTCGACCACGCCGCCACTGTCGCAGAGATAGAGTTTGGTTTCCGGCCGGCAAAATTCGGCCAGCCGCTGCCGGCAGCCGCCGCAGGGTGAGCATTTCGCCGTGCGCTCGGCGATCACCGCGATCTCCGTTATCCTGCCGCCGCCGGCCATGATGTAGTGGCCGAGCGCGGTGGTTTCGGCGCACCAGCCTTCCGGATAGGACGCGACCTCGATGTTGGCGCCGGTGAAGACGCGGCCGTCCTCGGTGCGCAGTGCCGCCCCGACCGGAAACTTCGAATACGGCGCATAGGCCTTGGCCATGGCCGCCTTGGCCGCTTCGAACAGATCATGCGACATTTAGTTTTTCCCGCGCATGATCTTGTCCGAAAAAGGGGTTCCACTTTTCGAAGTCATGCTCATATTTTCCTTTTTCGCATGGCCCGATCCGAAAACCGGCTTCCACTTTTCGCGGCCATGCTCAGCGTTCTTTGACATAGGGCACGCCGCCGGCCCGCGGCGGGATCGCCTTGCCGATGAAGCCGGCGAGCAGGATGACGGTGAGGATATAGGGCAGCGCCTGCATGAGCTGCACCGGCACTTTGCCGATCAGCGGCAGCGGCGTGCCCTGCAGCCGGATCGACAGCGCGTCGAGGAAGCCGAACAACAGGCAGGCGAACATGGCATTGACCGGCTTCCATTTGGCGAAGATCAGCGCGGCAAGCGCGATGTAACCCTTACCGGCGGTCATATCCTTCACGAAGCCGCCATTCTGCACCATCGACAGGTAGGCGCCGGCAATGCCGGTGAGCACGCCGGTGCAGATCAGCGCCCGGTAGCGCAGCCAGGCGACCGAGATGCCAGCGGTGTCGACCGCGGCCGGGTTCTCACCGACCGCGCGCATGCGCAAGCCAAAGCGGGTACGGAACAGCACCCACCAGGTGAACGGCACGGCGAGGAACGCGACATAGACCAGGACGGAATGGCCGGAGATGAGTTCCGAATATATCGGGCCGAGGATCGGCACCCCCCTAAGCGCGTCCGCGCCGGGCCAGATGATCGCCCCGAACCGCTCGTCGGGCGCAAGCGCCGGCGTACGTCCTCCTTGCTGGAACCAGGCCTGGCCGAGCATGATCGTTGATCCGGCGGCGATAAAATTGATCGCCACGCCGGAGACGATCTGGTTGCCGCGATGCGTGATTGAGGCAAACCCGTGGACCAACGCGAAAGCGACCGAGATGAGGATGGCCATGCCGAGGCCGATATAGGCGGAATGGAAGACGGAGGCTGCGGCGGCACCGGCGAAGGCGCCAACCAGCATCTTGCCCTCGAGCCCGATGTCGAAGATGCCGGCCCGCTCCGAATAGAGGCCGGCGAGGCATGCGAGCAGCAAGGGCACCGACAGGCGGATCGTCGAGTCCAGAACCTGGATGATGGCGTTGAACATGTCCATCTCAGGCACCCTTCCCCTTGATCGCTTCCATGCCGACAGATCTCGGGCTGAGTGAGGCGAACAGCGCCTGGACATAGGGCCGGAACATGTGCTCGAGCGCGCCGGCGAACAGGATGACCAGGCCCTGAATGATGACGATCATGTCGCGGCTGATCGCCGGCATCTCGAAGGCGAGCTCGGCGCCACCCTGGTAGAGCATGCCAAACAGGATTGCCGCCAGCACGATGCCGACCGGGTGCAGGCGCCCCATCAGCGCCACGGCGATGCCGACGAAACCGGCGCCGGAAACGAATTCGAGCGCGACATTGTGCTGGTCGCCCATCGTTGGGTTGAGCGCCATCATGCCGGCGAGCGCGCCCGAGATCATCATAGCGACCATGATGATGCGGGTCTCCGAAATGCCGGCATAGCGCGCCGCTTTCGAGCTGTGGCCGTAGGTGCGCATCTCGTAGCCGAGTCTGGTGCGCCAGATCAGCACCCAGACCAGAAAGGCCATGGCCAGCGCCAGCAGGAAGCTGATGTTGAACGGCGCCGAACGGATCTTGGCGCCGAACAATTCGATGACCCAGTTGAGCTTCGGCAGTTGCGCGCCGTCGAGGAAGGTACGTGTCTGCGGCGCCATCGAATTGGCCGGCTTCAAGAATCCGACCAGTGCGTAGACCATGACGCTGGCAGCGATGAAATTGAACATGATGGTGGTGATGACGATGTGCGAACCGCGCTTGGCCTGCAGATAGGCCGGGATCAGCGCCCACAGCGCCCCCATAGCCGCGGCGGCGATGATCGCCAGCGGGAAGGTGAGCCACCAGGGCAGCACGCTGTCGAAGGCCAGGCAGACGATGCCAATGCCGAGACCGGCGATATAACCCTGGCCCTCGCCACCGATGTTGAACAGGCCGCAATGCGCCGCAACCGCCACCGACAGCCCGCTGAAGATGAAGGTGGTGGCGTAGAAAAGCGTAAACGCAATGCCTTGCCCGCGGCCAAAGGCGCCCTCGACCAGGACGGCGGCAGCGCGGAACGGATTTTCGCCAACCAGAAGCACGACGAAGCCGGCGACGACGAAGGCAACGGCGAGATTGATTACCGGGATCAGCCCGTAGTCGGCCCAGGCCGGCAGCTTGGCGTAAGGCGCGCTCATTCCGCCGCCTCCTGGCGCTCGACGCCGGCCATCAGCAGGCCGAGCTCGCCTTCGGTCGCCTCCGGTCCGCGCTCGCCGACGATGCGGCCGGCAAACATCACCAGGATGCGGTCGGACAGCGAGCGGATCTCGTCGAGCTCGACCGACACCACCAGCACCGCCTTGCCCTGGTCGCGCATGGCGATCAGCCGCTTATGGATGAATTCGATGGCGCCGACATCGACGCCGCGCGTCGGCTGGCCGACGATCAGCACGCCCGGATCCTGCTCCATCTCCCGGGCCAGCACGATCTTTTGCTGATTGCCGCCGGAGAAATTGGCGGTCTTGAGCCGGCAATCCGCCGGACGGATGTCGTATTTGGTAACCTTGTCCCTGGCGTCGTTGCGGATCGCGTCTATGTCGAGGAACGGTCCCTTCAGATATCGTTCGTCGTCGTGATAGCCGAGGATCGAATTCTCGTTCTCCTCGAAGGCCAGCACTAGCCCGACATGATGACGGTCTTCCGGCACATGGGCGAGACCGCGGTCGCGCAGCTCGCCGGGATCGGCGGCCCCGGTGAGATCGATCGGCTTGCCGTCGAGCATGACGGAGCCCGAGACGGCGCGCCTGATCCCGGAAATCGCCTCGAGCATTTCGGATTGCCCGTTACCGGCGACGCCGGCGATGCCGACGATCTCGCCGGCGCGCACATCGAAGGAGATGTCGTCGACCATGGTGACGCCGCGGGAATCCTTCACTGTCAGGTTCTTCACCGCGAGCTTGACGCCGCCGGCTTCCGCCTCGCCCTTCTCGACCCTGAGCAGCACGCGGCGCCCGACCATCAGCTCGGCCAGTTCCTCGACTGTGGTCTTCCTGGTTTCCCGTGTCGCCACCATCGTGCCCTGGCGCATGACCGAGACCGTGTCGGTGATCGCCATGATCTCGCGCAGCTTGTGGGTGATCAGCACGATCGTTTTACCCTGCTCCTTCAACTGCTTGAGGATGCGGAACAGATGGTCAGCTTCTGCGGGCGTCAGCACGCCCGTCGGCTCGTCGAGGATCAGGATCTCGGCGCCGCGATACAGCGCCTTGAGGATTTCGACACGCTGCTGCAGGCCAACCGGCAACTCCTCGATGATCGCGTCGGGATCGACCTCCAGCCCGTATTCGCGCTCGAGCCGTTCCAGCTCTGACCGCGCCTTGGTGATGCTCCTCTTCAGCAGGGCATCGCTTTCTGCGCCGAGAATGACGTTTTCCAGCACCGTGAAATTGTCGACCAGCATGAAATGCTGATGCACCATGCCGATGCCGAGCGCGATGGCGTCGTTTGGCGTCTTGATCGACGCCGGCTGGCCGCCGACGCGGATCTCGCCGCTGTCGGCCTGGTAGAAGCCATAGAGGATCGACATCAGCGTCGACTTGCCGGCGCCGTTCTCACCGACAATGCCGTGGATGGTGCCGCGCACGATCTCCAGATTGATGTCGCGGTTGGCGCGCACGGCGCCAAAACTCTTGTTGATGCCGATCAACTCGATTGCGGCTTGCGCCATGCAGCCTGTCCCACTCTTATTTTTTATCGCTTGGTCAAAACGCCTAGCATGACACCCCGTCCGTGCCAATTGGCCGGAGCAGCGTTCACTCTCGACAAATCACCGCCCGCTTGTCAATTTCGAACGTGGTCGCGGCCTTCACTACGCTATCGCATCGGGCTGAAAATCGGGTTGGATTTTCAGCAGCACGACGCGAAGATTGTAAGGCTTAGAGCGTATTTTCGGCGTCCAATTGGACGCATGTCGCTCTAATGCGGCGAATCCCGAAATTTCGCATCTCTTGAGAGTTGTGCAGCAAGAAACCGAGGTTTTTCAGATGACCATGCCCTCCGACCGGCTGACGACGCTGGAAATCCGCGCCGCCGAGCAGGAGAAGATCATCGACGAACTGTCCGGCCAGATCGCCGAGCAGTGGAAGGTGATCGAGCGCATGCAGCGCAAGCTCGATGCGCTGACCGACCGCTTCCTGGCGCTGGAGGAACAGGCCGCACCCGACGTGCCGGTGACCAAGCCGCCGCATTGGTGAGCATACTGAGAAAAGCAAACCGCCGGGTTTTCACCCGGCGGTTTCGATCAGATCGGCAATCTCACGATCAATAGGGGCAGGCATTGTCCGACATGTAGTCGTGCACCTTGATAGTACCGGCGATGATGTCGGCCTTGGCCTTTTCGACCGCCTTCTTCATCGCGTCGTCGACAAGCGCCTTGTTGTTGTCGTCCATAGCGTAGTCGACGCCGCCTTCCTTGAGGCCGAGATCGTTGATGCCGCCGGTGAACTTGTCGTTCTTGGCGTCCATGAAGGTGTTGTAGACGGCGACGTCGACGCGCTTGACCATGGAGGTCAGCACCTTGCCGGGCTGCAGGCCGTTCTGGTTGGAATCGACGCCGATGCCGAGCTTGCCGGCGTCGGCTGCCGCCTGCAGCACGCCGACACCGGTTCCGCCTGCCGCCGCGTAGATCACGTCGGCGCCCTGGTCGATCTGCGTCTTGGCGATCTCGCCCCCTTTGGCCGGATCGTTCCAGGCCGCCGGGGTGTCGCCGGTCATGTTCTGGATCACATCGGTCGCGCCGGCCGCTTTGGCGCCGCCCACATAGCCGCAGCCGAATCTGCGGATCAGCGGAATGTCCATGCCGCCGATGAAGCCGACCTTTTTGGTCTTCGAGGCCATCGCCGCCATCACCCCGACGAGATAGGAGCCTTCCTGCTCCTTATAGACGACGGAGCGGACATTGGGCTTGTCGACGACCATGTCGATGATGGCGAACTTGGTCTCGGGAAACTCGACGGCGATCTTCTCCAGCGCATCTGCCCAGGAGAAGCCCGCCATGGCGATGGGGTTGCGGCCGTCCTCGGCGAAACGGCGCAGTGCCTGCTCGCGCTGGGTCGCGTTGCTGACCTCGAATTCCACATAGGCGATGCCGGTTTCGGCCTTGAACTTTTCGGCGCCATTGTAGGACGCTTCGTTGAACGACTTGTCGAACTTGCCGCCGAGATCATAGAGAAGTGCTGGCTGAATGTCGGCGGCGAAGGCCGGAAGAACCATCGCAGTTGCGGCCAGGAAGCCGAGAACGATACGTTTCATGTGATCCACACCCTGTCGGTTATTTTTTGCGTTATGCACCGCCTGCCTGCCCGGTTCTCCGGCAGGCATGCGACATCAGACAGGAGTGTCTCCCTCCCGCTTCGGGCCAATCTGGCACGGCCCGAAACAAAATTCACGCGGAATTTTGACCTTTGGAAAAGCGTAGCGCCGTGTCCGGCGCCACGGATCATCGTCTCGCCAAAGGCCTCAAGCGGAGACGGCAGCCGGGATGGCGCAGGTGACGCC
The DNA here is from genome assembly GCF_003997375.1 of Mesorhizobium sp. M5C.F.Ca.IN.020.29.1.1. Taxonomy (NCBI): domain Bacteria; kingdom Pseudomonadati; phylum Pseudomonadota; class Alphaproteobacteria; order Hyphomicrobiales; family Phyllobacteriaceae; genus Mesorhizobium; species Mesorhizobium sp. M5C.F.Ca.IN.020.29.1.1. The sequence goes on from NZ_RZSW01000192.1 coordinate 7,269, forward strand.
GGTGCCCTGCAGATTGCAATAGCCGTAGGGATTCTTCGCCAGATATTGCTGGTGGTCTTCCTCGGCGAAATAGAACTCCGGTGCCGGAGCAATCTCGGTGGTGATCCTGCCGCGGCCGGCGCCGCGCAACGAGGCCTCATAAGCGTCATGCGATGAGATCGCCGCCTGGTGCTGCGCATCGCCAAACGTGTAGATCGTCGAGCGGTAGGTGGTGCCGACATCGTTGCCCTGGCGCATGCCCTGCGTCGGGTCGTGGCTTTCCCAGAACAGCTTCAGAAGCTGTGCATAGGACACGATCTTCGGGTCGTAAACGACGAGCACGACTTCGGCATGGCCCGTAAGGCCGGTGCAAGTTTCCTGGTAGGTCGGGTTGGGGGTAACGCCACCCGCATAGCCGACCGCCGTGACCCAGACACCATCGACCTGCCAGAACAGGCGTTCGGCGCCCCAGAAGCAGCCCAGCCCGAACATCGCCGTCTCCAGCCCCTCGGGATACGGCCCCTTGAGCGGCCGCTTCGAGACGAAGTGCTTGGATGCCGTCGGGATAGGCTTGGCGCGGCCCGGCAGCGCCTCGGCAGGCTTCGGCAGATTGACCTTCTTGTTCAGCATGTCGCTGAGAAACATGTGCGGTCTCCCTTTCTCTTTGTTTGGGGCGCTGGAAAGCTATCACGTCTAGGCGAACCGCCCGCTCGGCCGCTCCCGCCTGTAGCCGATCATGTAGAGAATGAAGGCAAGCACCGCGAACACGGCGAAGCCGGGCTGGTTGAGCACCCAGGCGATGGCGCCGTCCCATAGCAGCGGGCCAAGCTTGTCGCGGACGAAGCTTTCGAAGGTGCTTCGCGTATCCGGCGAGACGGCCAGCCAGCTCGTGTTGAGCGGGGTCATGACCAGCGCGGAGGCCGCCACCGAGCGTGTCGCGTCGATCACCGCCATGATGACGGAAACCGAAAGCGCGACCAGTGCCGCGAGACGGAAGACGAAGCGGAACATCCAGACCTTACCTCCCCGGAAGCTTATCAGAAATGTCTGTATCGGCCTGATAGATAGGATCTGCCCGCTTTATCCGCAATCGCGACACGCGAAGTGAACCCACGCCGCCGGTTTGCGCCACTGAGGCGCCAGTCGGCAAAGTCACCGCCGCCGATCGCGGCGATCGGCTGCCAAGGCAGCACTGTTGACATGGACAGAGCATCCCTGTCCGACAAAGCGAATAGAGTGCCGTTATGTCTTGGCATTCGGCACCGGATCGACTAGATGAGCCCCGCGCCTGTTGCTGACGGCTCAGGTGCGGGGAAAGGGTGTCCGCTGGTTGACGGCGCCCACGGTGCGGAGTTCTGGACCGGAATCCCCGAAGGGAGACGCATCTCCCCGACCCGCGCGGCGAAACCGGCCGCGGTGAAAATGCTAAGACGGAGAGGTGGCCGAGTGGTTGAAGGCGCACGCCTGGAAAGTGTGTTTACGGGAAACCGTAACGCGGGTTCGAATCCCGCTCTCTCCGCCAGATGCCTTTGATTTACTTATACAAGATGCCTGTTTGCTTATCTTGCGTACAAAATGACGTACGACAGAAGAATAAGCATTCGAGCGCCTTTGCATCCCTTTCCCAACCTGCGACTACTAGAAGACCCAAATTTGAAGACGCCTCGATCAGGCAGCGGGATTAGATGTCGACGGCACAATCGCGAAACGGGCCCCCACTCTTGGGGAAGCTTTTAAGGATGACACGGAAGGAGGCCGCCTTAAACCAGACCGCACTGGCAATTAGACTATTCCATGAGGGTGAGTTCGCCGGCGCGATAACTTTGGCGCTGGCGGCCGAGGGGCAAATGGCGCCAACCACATCGCCCCATGTTTTAAAGGCGTCAAAGGAAAAGGCGGCGCCGTACATGGCAGAGCGCGAGTTCGTCTCCAGGATGAATGAGGTCAGGGACTGGCTGAAGCATCACAAGATGGACCCGCTAGAGGGACAGATCGTCATCGCGATCTTTAGAACCGCTCGGGAAAACGGACCGTTCTTGATCTGCACACCTGACCGAGGAGTGATCAGGGTCACCCAATTTTGGCAGACGGTGGGCCGCATACCCGAGCCATCCACTTTGAAGCTATTGAGCGACGCGCCCCTTGCGGGGGCGAAGCTTGCGCGCGCCCCGCATTGGTGATCTGCTCCATTTCACCTTTGGGAGGGGCAAACATGCTGAAAAACGTTCTGTCTGTGCCGCTTGGCATCGTTTTCATGCTTGGCGGGCCGATCACCTATATTTTGAACGTCGTCGAAACGTGGCAGGGTCATTCGTCGGTGGTCGTGAAGATCCTTTTGAACCTGACGCTCGACGCCGTGCTGGCGTTCATCTGGCCAATTACGTGGGCACTCTGGCTTCTCAAGTACATGTCGGGCGGCGATACGCCGCTAACATCCGTGCTTGGCTTCTGAATATGCGGCCCCTCTGAATGAGCCGTCTATCTATTTCGGAAGAGCTTGAAAACGCCGCCGGTCGCGTTGCGGACATGTCGCGCGCGGATCTGCAGATCATCCTGCGCCGCGCTGCGTTGATGCTTAGAAACGTCTCAGGCGTGCCGCTGGAGCCCGCAACAGAGGACGCTCTAAACTCCATCGCGGCTGAAATGAAAATTAGCCGGTCGGAACTCATCCAGATAGTGCTGCGCGAATGGCTGGAAACCAACGCCTATCTGCCGGTCCGGTCGATCGATGAGGAAAGCGAGACGGACGGCAGCGCCTAGGCTGGGGAGCGACCAGTATGTACAAGACCCGCCGCTACATTTGCGAAGCGACGGGCCCTGAGTGCCGTGCATTGGGGTGCCCGGTATTGCTGACTATGCAATTGAGGTGCCAGACGTATTGACCCATTGCGGGGCAGCTAATGGCTTCTACACTGCGGAATTGCCGCCCACACATGCGAGCTCCTTCCCATCGGCCATGCCACTTATCCCCAGAAAGCCATGAAACGAATCGGTATTTCGGCTGAGACTCTTGTCAGGGTCAAACGACTCGCCATGAATCACGTCTCCAGCGCGATGGAGGGGAGTGAATCGGCCCACGAAGCAACTCACACTCCCGCCCACCGGGCGTCGCTGGATGGCGCACCCCGCTACGGGTGCCTTCTTCCCCGAGCCACCCGGGGAAGTCGTAGTGGGGGCGGCTTGGTGCTAGTCCGGGCTTCCGACCTTAGGTCTAGTGGGTTCAATTCCCACCGCCTCCACTGATTTGGTAATTTACGCCTAGTGTTTTAATTTCCAACCCTCTTGACGGTGTTTCTTTATCCACAGCCCGGCCTGTCACGCAGGCCTCTTTTAGCCGAATCGGCCGTACTTTGTCACGTATATAATTAGGAATATAATCCTAATTAT
>NZ_RZSW01000193.1:0-10572 GCF_003997375.1 Mesorhizobium sp. M5C.F.Ca.IN.020.29.1.1
CTTCGGCTGGCTTGCTGCGGCCGATGCATCCACCTGCGCGGCGGACTTGCCCTCCTTAGGCTTCGGCTGCTGCGGCAGCACGGCCACCATCTCCGGCGCCTTGGCCGGCAAATCGTGCTTGGTGTCGTTCGCAGGCTTGGCGTCCGCAAGCTTCGGCGCCGGTTTCTTGCCCGAATAGGCATAGGCCGGGATGACGAGCTTTTGGCCGGTCTTCAGCCCGTTGGTCGCGCTTAGCCCATTGACCTTCATGAGGGCATCGGCGGGCACGCCGTAGCGCCGCGACAGGCCGGAAATCGTCTCGCCGCCCTTGACGACGATCTCGGTAGCACGCGGTGCGCCGCCTGCCGTCGCCATGCGCGGAGCATCAGACTGTGCGTCCTTGAACGGCTTTGCCGCTGTCCCCGTTGCGATCCGGTCGACCTGGGGGGCGGCTGGCGCCGAAGCGGTGCGCGCCGGATTGGCGGCGGGCGCCGGCTGCGACTGGCTGACCGGCGGCAATTGGTGCGTCGTAACCGGCTCGAGGCTTGAGCGGCTGACCGACTGGGTATGGCTGCCGTCGAGCGGCGCGGCCGACACCGGCGCATCGCCAGGATAAGGCTGTGCGGCGTCCTGCTTGTCGATGATGGCGCGCTGGTTGTTGGTCGAGGAAGTGAAAACGTCATCGACGCTGTTGAACCGCGAGACCTGGGAACTGCATCCCGCCGCGGTGCCCGCAACCATGAGGACAGCGAAACCACGCGCCAGGTTGCGTCCGTTTGCCTTCAAAATACTGAATTGCATCGCTTTTACCCGCAGATACCCGGTACAGACTGACCGCGATTAAAGCGCGTTAATGTTACTGGTCGGTTAAACCTCTAGAATCAGACGCAAATTTTGTTAAAATATTTAAGGCTGGACCTGTCGGCCTGAGGTTCAGGTAGGGCCCAGTCGCGGACGGGCGCGAAGCGACCAGACCGGTCGGTTGCGGCCATCACCTGAAATATCGACAGATCCCTAGATGACCGCGGCTACGCCGCGCAGGATCGGCTGCAGGCGGACGAGGCCGATGTCCTCGCGTTCGAAGCGGCTGCCGACCTTCGTCAGCTTGGCCAGCACCTGCTCGCCCTCCTCGGGTCCGATCGGGGCGATGACGATGCCGCCGCTCGACAATTGGTCGAGCAGGAAGCGCGGCAGGCTGTCGAAGGCCGCCCACGCGACGATACGGTCGAACGGCGCTTCATTTGCCAGCCCGTTGGAGCCGTCCGCCTGACGCACGATGACACTGCCGATGCCGAGTGCCTCGAAGCGCTGTTTGGCCTGCTCAACCAGCGTCTTGTAGCGGTCGATGGTGACGACCCGCGCGGCAAGCCGCGACATCACAGCCGCCGTGTAGCCCGACCCGGTGCCGATCTCGAGCACGCGGTTGCCCGGCTCGATGGCAAGCGCTGCGATCACTGCGGCTTGCAGATCGGCGCCCTCGATCGCCTCGCCGCATTCGATCGGCAGCATACGCTCCGACCAGGCGATCGGATGGAACTGCGCGGAAAGGAAGCCGCGCCGCGGCGTCGCCTCGAAGGCGGCGATCAGTGCCTTCGGCACCACGCCCTTGCCACGCAGGCGGAGCAGGAAAGCGGCGAAGCCTTCGCGGTCGTCGAGCGTCGGACCGTGGTTCAGGTTCATGCGAGCGCCTTGGTCAGTTGATCGCGGATTTCATGAGCGGTGAGATCGAGCTGCAGCGGCGTTACTGACACCAGCCGGTTGCGCATGGCATAGAGGTCGGTGCCTTGCTTGCCCTCGACCGGCTCGCGGCCGAAGCGCAGCCAATAATAGGGAAGTCCGCGGCCGTCGCGGCGCTCGTCGACCCACAGGCTGTGGACGAGCTTGCCTTGCGAGGTGACCACCGTGCCGGCGATCTCTTCTGGCGCGCAATTGGGAAAATTGACGTTGAGCAGTACGCCGTCCGGCAGCGGCATGGCGACAAGTTTCCTGAGCAGCGCCGGCGCCAGCGCCTCGGTGGTCTCGTAAGGCACGACGCGATCCTCGCCGACATAGGAATAGGCCTGGCTGAGCGCGATCGAACGCACGCCGAGCAGCGCGCCTTCCATGGCGCCGGCGACGGTGCCCGAATAGGTGACGTCGTCGGCGATGTTGGCGCCGGAATTGACGCCGGACAGGATCAGGTCGGGTGCTGCCGGCAGGATCTTCTTCACGCCCATGATGACGCAGTCGGTCGGCGTGCCGCGCACGGCAAAGTGTTTTTCGCCGATCTTGCGCAAACGCAGCGGCTCCGAGATCGACAGCGAATGCGCGTAGCCGGACTGGTCCTGCTCCGGCGCCACCACCCAGACGTCCTCCGACAGCGTGCGGGCGATGCGTTCGAGCGATGCAAGGCCCTCGGCATGGATGCCGTCATCATTGGTCAGGAGGATGCGCATTATCTTGATTCGATCTTTTCCAGACCGCCCATGTAAGGCCGAAGCGCTTCAGGAATGGTTACGCTGCCATCCTCATTCTGATAGTTTTCGATGACAGCAATCAGAGCGCGGCCGACGGCAGTGCCGGAGCCGTTCAGCGTGTGGACGAAGCGGTTGCCCTTGCCGTCCTTGGCCTTGTAGCGGGCGTCCATGCGCCGCGCCTGGAAATCGCCGCAGACCGAGCATGACGAAATCTCGCGATAGGCGTTCTGGCCCGGCAGCCAGACCTCGATGTCGTAGGTCTTGCGCGCGCCGAAGCCCATGTCGCCGGTGCACAGCGTCATGGTGCGGAACGGCAGGCCGAGACGCTTCAACACCTCCTCGGCGCATTCGGTCATCCGCTCGTGCTCGGCGAGCGAGGAGTCCTGGTCGGTGATCGACACCAGTTCGACCTTGTAGAACTGGTGCTGGCGCAGCATGCCGCGCGTATCGCGCCCGGCCGAGCCCGCTTCCGAACGGAAGCACGGCGTCAGCGCTGTATAGCGCAGCGGCAGTTTTTCATGCGGCGTGATTTCTTCGCGCACGAGATTGGTGAGCGGCACTTCGGCGGTCGGGATGAGGCCAAGCCTGCCATCTCCATGCGGGGCGAAGAAGAGATCCTCCTCGAATTTCGGCAGCTGCCCCGTCCCGAAAAGAACCTCGGCTTTCACCATCAGAGGCGGCTGACTCTCCTCATAGCCATGCTCGGTTGTGTGCAGGTCCAACATGAACTGGCCAAGTGCGCGCTCCATCCGCGCCAACCCGCTCTTCAGCACCGTGAAGCGCGAGCCCGAGAGCTTCGCCGCCCGCTCGAAATCCATCATGCCGAGCGCTTCGCCGATCTCGAAATGCTCCTTCACCCAGTTCGGTCGCGTCGGCACCTTGCCGACGATGCGCTTGACAACATTGTCGTGCTCGTCCTTGCCGACCGGCACATCGTCGAGCGGCACGTTGGGCAGCACGGCCAAGGCGTCGTTCAGCGCCTTGTCGAGTTCGCGTTCGCGCGCTTCGCCATTTTGGATAAAGGTCTTGATCTCGCCGACCTCGACCTTCAACCTTTCGGCAAGTGCGGCATCGCCCGAACGCATGGCATTGCCGATCTCCTTCGACGCAGCGTTACGGCGCTCCTGCCTGGTCTGCAGCTCGGTCAGGTGTTCGCGCCGCGCCTCGTCCCTGGCAATCAGATCATCGACCGTGGACTGCGCATCCTGAGCCGACCACGAGCGCTTCTTGAGCGCTTCGACAAGGGCCTTCGGGTTGTCGCGAATCCATTTGATGTCGAGCATGGTTGTTCGTCCTCGGCGGGCATGTCGCCCAAAAGTGCGCAGCGGTTTTGGGACAACGACATGCCCAAAATAAAGACCTAAAACGCATCGCATTTTAGGCCAGAGGGCGTAAACCGCATCCTTGATCGATGCAAGATGTGAAGGCCGAGTTCCTTCGCGCCCCCCTCTGTCCTGCCGGACATCTCCCCCACAAGGAGGGAGATTGGCAGCTTTGCCGACGGCTCACCTATTCCACCCTGCAGATTAGCGAAAGTCGCGACGACAGCCGATCTCCCCACCCGTGGGGGAGATGTCCGGCAGGACAGAGGGGGGCGCGACAGGATGCAACCTATGTAGATGCAGACTTCGTAGACGACACGTCCTCCGACTTTTCGGCCGCCGTTTCCGCGGCCTCCCGCTTCTCGCGCGCCAGACGTTCCCGTTCCTTGCTGCGCTCGATCAGCCGGGCCGACCAGATCGAGACCTCGTAGAGAAGGATCGTGGGAACGGCCAGACCGATCTGGCTGATCGGGTCGGGCGGCGTCAGAATAGCCGCGACGACGAAGGCGATGACGATCGCCCATTTGCGCTTTTCGACCAGCGCCTCGGACGACAGCATGCCCACCCGCGTCATCAGACTGGTCACCACCGGTAACTGGAACACCAGCCCGAAGGAGAAGATCAGCGTCATGATCAGGCTGAGATATTCCGACACTTTCGGCAGCAGGGAAATCTGCACCTGGTCGTCGGTGCCGGTCTGCTGCATGGCGAGGAAGAACCACATCACCATCGGCGTGAAGAAGAAATAGACCAGCGACGCGCCCATCAGGAACAGGATCGGCGAAGCGATCAGGAACGGCAGGAAGGCGTTGCGTTCGTTCTTGTAGAGGCCGGGCGCGATGAATTTATAGATCTGCGTGGCGATCAGCGGAAAGGCGATCACCATGCCGCCGAACATCGCCAGCTTGACCTGGGTGAAGAAGAATTCCTGCGGCGCCGTGTAAATCAGCTCGACTTTGTGCGGGTCGAGCCCTGCCCATTGGGTTGCCCATTTGAACGGGATAACCAACAGGTTGAACAGTTGCTTCGCGAAGAAGAAGCAGAACAGGAAGGCGACGAAGAACCCGCCGATCGACCACATCAGCCGCCGGCGCAACTCGATCAGATGCTCCATCAGCGGAGCCGCCGATTTATCGATCTCGTCCTTTTCCGAAATGCTCACTTGGCGGCTCCCGCCGTCTTTTTGGCGGCTGCAGTCGGCTTCTTCACCGCTGCCGGTGCAGGCTTCGGCTCGGCCTCTTTAGCTGCCGTCTTTGTCGCGGCAGGTTTTGCCGCTGCTGCCGCTGGCTTCGCTGCGGCCTTGGAGGCCGGCATCGCTTTCGCTGGCGCGGCCTTCTTCTTCGCTGCCGCGGCCTTTTGCGGTGCAGCCGGCGTCGCCGTCGCGACAGGCGGTGTCACCACCGACTCATCGGTCATCGCCGGGAACGTCGGCGCCGCCGGCGCCGCTTCCGGGGCGTTGACGCCCGGCAGCACCGTCGCGCCATTCTTCAGCTCGGTATCCTGCGGCGTCGAAGCAGCTGGCGTGACCGGGTCGACTGCCGGCTTCGGCTTCATCACCGCGTCGACGCCTGAACGGACATCGGCTGCCGCCTGCTCGAACGGATTAAGCTGTTTCCTGATCTCGGCGGCCGGGTTGAGGCTTCTGAGTGAATCGACCGACTTCTTGACGTCGTCAAGCTCGGCCTCCTTCAGCGCGTCGTTGAACTGTTTCTGGAAATCGGCTGCCATGCCGCGCATCTTCGCCGTCGTGCGTCCGAATGTGCGCAGCATCTTTGGCAAATCCTTGGGCCCGACGACCACGATCATGACGATCGCGATCACCAGCATCTCGGTCCAGCCGATGTCGAACATGGCGATGCGTTCCGACTAAAGTTTGGGCTCAGCTCTTGCTGGCCTTTTCCTTCACTGACGAAACGGTTTCGTCGGCTCGGTGTTCAACGGTGCGCTTGTCCTCGGCAACCTCGTCGTCGGCCATGCCCTTCTTGAAGCTCTTGATACCCTTGGCCATGTCACCCATCAGCTCGGGAATCTTGCCGCGGCCGAACACCAGCAACACGATCACCAGCACGATCAGCCAGTGCCAAATCGAAAATGAACCCATAACAATCTCTCTCGAAAGTTTTCTCCGACGATGATCTATGCGCTTTCGCGTCGGGATTCAAACACAACCGCGACAGAGTTTTATAAATCAGTGGCCGAAGTCACGCACTTTCGGCGCCATAGCCCGCTACCAATCGGCGCAGCCGCGAAATACCAACGGCTTTCGGCACGTCGTTTGCGGTCAATCTTCCTCGACGCGCGGCGTCAACAAGCCGAGTTCCTCAAGATCGATGTCGGTTAGCGGATCCTCGTCGTCGGTCAGCGCATCCGGATCGGCCGGTGGCAGCGGAATGGTAAAATTCGACGGCATACGGCCCGAAAGCAGCCCTGCACCCTTCAATTCCTCCATGCCGGGAAGGTCGCGGATCTCCTCCAGCGCGAAGTGGTCGAGGAAGATGTCGGTGGTGCCGTAGGTGACGGGACGGCCGGGCGTGCGGCGCCGGCCGCGCATCTTCACCCATTCAGTCTCCATCAGCGTGTCCAGCGTGCCCTTCGAGGTCTCGACGCCTCTGATATCCTCGATCTCGGCGCGCGTCACCGGCTGGTGATAGGCGATGATCGCCAGCACTTCGAGCGCCGCGCGGGAAAGCTTCCTCTGCTGGACCGTGTCGCGGCTCATCAGGAACGCGAGATCGCCGGCGGTGCGGAACGCCCAGGCATCGCCGACGCGCACCAGATTGACGCCGCGCCGCGCATAGATCTGCTGCAGTTCGGCCATCGCCGCGGCGATGCTGATGCCGTCAGGCAGGCGTGCGGCAAGCTGCTTTTCGCTGACCGGCTCGGCGCTGGCAAAGACGATCGCCTCGGCCATGCGCACGGCTTCCGCCATATGCAGCCGCTCGCCAGGATTCTGGGACAAGTTCTGGGCCTGGCTTTCTGCCGGTGCCCCGGCGAGCACGCCCTCTTCGGTCTCGTCGTCGACGTTGAACGGAATGACCGAAGCGTTGGCGCGTTCACTCATGATGCCACCTCGACTGCCCTGATGCCTTGCGCACGGCCGCGCAGATAGAGCGGCGCGAACACCTCGTCCTGCCGCATTTCCACTTTGCCTTCGCGCACCAGTTCCAGCGTCGCCGCAAACGAACTGGCAATCGCGGTACGCCGCTCGTCCGGGCCAGTCAGATATTCGACCAGGAAGCTGTCCAGCGCCGTCCAGTCGGCAAGCGAGCCGATCAGCCTGTTGAGGATATCGCGCGCATCCTTGAGCGACCACACACCGCGCCTGGCGATCGTCACATTAGTGATGGCCTGCTTCTGGCGTTGCGCCGCATAGGCGGTCAGCAGATCGTAGAGCGAGGCCGAATAGGCGTTGCGTTTCTCGACGATGATCATTTCCGGCATGCCGCGGGCGAACACGTCGCGTCCGAGCCGGTTACGGTTGACCAGGCGTGCCGCCGCGTCGCGCATCGCTTCCAGCCGCTTTAACCGGAATTGCAGCACGGCCGCCAACTCCTCGCCGCTTTCGCCGTCGTCGCCGGGTTGCTTGGGGATCAAAAGCTTCGACTTGAGAAACGCCAGCCACGCCGCCATCACCAGATAGTCGGCGGCAAGCTCCAGCCTGAGCGCCCTCACCTTCTCGACGAAGGCCAGATATTGCTCGGCCAGCGCCAGGATCGAGATGCGTGACAGATCGACCTTCTGGTTGCGGGCAAGATGCAGCAGAAGATCGAGCGGGCCCTCGAAACCGTCGACATCGACGACCAGCGCGGGATCGCCGGTCAGCCGCGAATCGTCGTTCTCGGCCCACAGACGGTCCATCGGTGCGGCCTTGCCGGCCTTGTTGTCCAATGTTTCCGCCACTTCCTGTTGCTTTCCTTTGGTTCTATCTTCTTGTTTGGCCATGATCTGTTCCGAACAACCGGCTCCCATTTTTCGGGATCATGGTCTAGGCCACCGCATCGAAATAGGTGGCGAATTCGGCGCGTATCTCGGCTTCATCAGCCCGATCGCGGTTCTTGATATAGGTCAGCGCCCGTTGCGCGCGTTGCAGCGACGTGCCTTCAAGCCCCGTTGTGCGCGCCGCAATGCCGGCCATCTCCTCGAAAACGCCATTGCAGTGAAGGACGAGATCGCAGCCCGCCGCAAGGATCGCGGCCGCCTTTGTCGGGAAATCCCCAGAAAGTGCCTTCATCGAGGTGTCGTCGCTCATCAGCAGCCCGTCGAAGCCGATTTCGCCGCGGATGATCTCATCGATGACCTTGCCGGATGTCGTGGCCGGGTTCTTCGGGTCGATCGCGCTGTAGACGACATGCGCCGTCATCGCCATCGGCAAATGATTGAGCTCCCGGAACGGGGCGAAATCATGCCGCTGCAAGTCGCTCATCGAGGCATCGACGGTCGGCAGTTCGAAATGCGTGTCGGCAAAGGCCCGTCCATGCCCGGGAATATGCTTCATCACCGGCAGCACGCCGCCCGACATCAGGCCCTCCGCCGCTGCGCGACCCAGTTCGATGACGGAGCGAGGCTCCTTGCCATAGGCGCGCGCGCCGATGACGTCGCTGGCGCCCTCGATCGGAACGTCGAGCACCGGCAGGCAATCCGCCGTGATGCCGTAGCGCAGCAGGTCGAAGGCATGCAGCCGTGCCATCAGCCAGGCGGCGCGGTTGCCGGCGTCGTGGTCGTTGCGCCACAGGGCCCCGAGCGCGCCACCGGCCGGATAATTCGGCGCCAACGGCGGGCGCAGGCGCTGCACCCGGCCGCCTTCCTGGTCGATAAACACCGGGGCGTCCGGGCGCTCGATACAGTCGCGCATCGCGGCGACCAGATCGCGGATCTGCTCGGTCTCGCCGATGTTGCGCGCAAACAGGATGAATCCCCACGGGCATTCATTGCGATAGAAATTGATTTCTTCGCGTGTGAGCGATTTCCCGGCGCAGCCGAGGATCATGGATTTTGATTCGGTCATGGGCAGGAGTTTAGAGCTTCACGCGGACAAAGGGAATCGCATCGAACCACATGCGGCCAGGACCCCTTCCACACAAACAACTCCCTTCCACAAAAAAACCGGCGCGGTTCGTGACCGCGCCGGTTCTTTCCGCCCAAGGGCGGGAGACTTGAAAGGGCTAGCGCGACACGAAGCAGTTGCCGCCGGCAGCCTTGTAGCTGGTGCACAGGTTGATCGCATCGTTGCGCGACTTCGCCGGGACGCGGACGCGATAGAACGTTCCCTTGCCGGCGATCTCGGCCTTGACGATGTTGGCGGTATGGCCGGAAAGCACGCTGCCATATCGGCGCTGCAGATCCTGATAGGTCGACTGGGCGCTTTCGACGGTCGGCTGGGAGGCAATCTGCATCGACCATGAGCCACCGCCGGTCGAGCCCGCCGCGGGATTGATGGACGCAACCTGGTCGGGCTTGACCTCGCCGACGACGTCGACCGGCTGGTCGGACGGACGCTGCGGCGCCACCGGAACCGAGGCCGGCGTATTGGCAGGCTGGGCGGTTTGGGCCTCAGCCTCAGGCGCGGCTGCCGGCGCGGCCGTCGGATTGACTACTTCCGGCTTGGCTGTTTCCGGCTTGGCTGTTTCCGGCTTGGCGGCTTCGGTCTGGTCGCCGCCCACTGGGTCGCCACCCAGTAGGTCGTCACTTGCCTGGTCGGCAACAGGCGGTACCGTACCGGTCTGTTGTTCTGCGTCGTCGGCCTGACCCGTCGGGGCCACATGCTGCGGCGCCGGATCGACAGGCTCGACGGCAGCCATCTGCGGTGCCGCAGGCGCCGGATCCTCGCGCGCAACCAGCGAGCCATCGGGTTTGACGACCATGGTTCGCACCTTGCGCGGCGCAACCGCGACGAGGTCGGGGTCGATGCCCTGGTCGGCCTCTTGCAGAACTTGGGCGATACGATCCTCGGATTTGGATGCCGGCAGGGCGGCGACGTCGGCATTTCCGGCCGCTTGCGTGCCGCGGATCGCATTGGCGCCTTCAGCGGCGGCGGGTTCGGCATTGCGGATCGCATCGGCGGCTTCAGCCGTGTCGATATCGTCGGGCGAAAGATCGACCACACGGCTCTGCGGCGGCTCCTTGGCCGCCACGTCCACCGGCTCTTCAGTGTTGGTGACCAGTTTTTCCTGGACCGGTTCGGCAGGCTTTGCGCCACCCTTGGCCACGGCGTCATAGACCTTATTGTCCTGGTTCGGCACGACGGTGCCGCCCGGATTTTCCGGTCTGACCTTGATCGGTGCGTTGTCCGCCTTGACGATGACCGGCGCATCGGTGCCGCCGGTGCCGCCGAAAGACAGCGCGAAGGCGCCGAGACCGCCCGCGAGCGCCACGGCGCCGACGACCGCGGCGACCAGCAGGCCGCGGCTCCGCGGCCTCGCAGCATCGTGCTCAGCCAAGCCGGGAACTGACATGGCCTCATCCAGTTCGGGGTCGTAGTCGAGTTCGTCCAAGCCAAAGTCGTCGGCCTGCGAAGCCGGCCGGCCGTTGGGCAAGTCGCCCAGATCGAAGCCGCTGGCGGCATCGGCATAAGACGCACTGACAGACGCTTGTGCGGGTCTCGCCGCATAGGTGCGCGTTTCAACGCGGTCGGGCTCATAGCCTGACTGGAACCCGGCCGCTGACTGGAACCCGGCCGTTGACTGAAATCCGGCCGTTGACTGAAATCCGGCCCCTGACTGAAATCCGGCCCCTGACTGAAATCCGGCATTGTAGGATTCGTCGTCATAGGCCGCGCCGCGCGCCGGGGCGGCAGCGACGTCTACGGCATTCATTTC
>NZ_RZSW01000194.1:0-10547 GCF_003997375.1 Mesorhizobium sp. M5C.F.Ca.IN.020.29.1.1
AGGGTGCCGTGGTTCCCGCCGGAGCCCGCCGTAATCGCACCGCTGCCGATGACGCCAAGGCCGATCGCCGCCGCGATGGTCGGAAAGATGCCCTTGCCATACAGAGACGCGTCGCGCGCCGCCTGGGCGCCTGCCAGATTGGCGGCGGTCGTGACGACATCGGCGGCGGTCAGCCCTGCATTCGCGGCGGAGCTGGCGGCGCTGGCGGCTGCCTGCCCGGCACTGGCGCCAGTGGCATCCTTTAGCACCTGCGTTTCATCGCGCAGCGCCTCGACCTCATCGACCACCTCCGCAACGTCAGGCGGCACGAAAGGAACAATGGTGATGGCATCGCTGCCCACCGCCGGCTCGTCTGCCATAAATTCAAACACTCGACCGGCATTGGCCGACCCGACCTGGGTGTGAACCGTCGTCCCCTTTTGCATCGCGCGGGCGGTGCGGGCGTCGGCAGCGCGGAACCATTCGCCCTCGCTCGCCGTGTAGATGCCGTTCTGTCTTTGGTCAGCCTGGTCCTTGACCAGCACGCGGTCGCCAACCTCGCACGGCACGCCGTCAATGATCTGCAGGCCATGAAGGAGAATGCTGACCGTGGTGGCCAGGCGCACGGGTTCGCGTTCGCCGGTCAGAAGTCGAACGGCGGCAGTTGCAGGTCGAGCCATCAGGCTTCTCCATGAAAAAGCCCCGCGAAAGCGAGGCTTGAAAATGCTCTATGATTTCAGCGTGCGCTTAGGGGACGCGCGGTCCATGACACATCTGCGGGGCGCGGAAGAGGCGCGGCTCCGGCCTCAAAAGAAAAAGGGCGCCCAAAACCGTTGCGGCCTATAGCAATCCGACAACGCGCCCCCCAACGCGCCTCTTGGTCCAGCCGGCGATTGTCAGCCCCAACGCCATGCCGGCGCAGTCGGCAACCCAGTCGAACCCATCCAGATCGCGCCCTATCAGTTGGGAGCCCTGAAGAACCTCGATCGCCGCGCCGGTAAAGGCGAGAAGAACAACCAGCCTTGCCTTGTGTCCCGGCCAGCCGAGGCTTCCCAGGGCCGCCAGCACCGCGAAGGCGATGGCGTGTTGGAGCTTGTCATCGTGAAGCGTGACGGCCATGCCGAGATCCGGCAAGAACCGCACCGGCAGAAGAGTGAGCAGGAGAACGACTGCCAGGGTGATCAGAAAAACGATCCTTGCCAGCATCGGAAAAGAGTTTAAACGCAACAAGACAGAGTCAGTCCTTTATCTGAAAAGCCTGCATGGGACAGGTGGATTTCCGTTCCAAAGATCGCATCAGCGCTTGGGAATTTCAAATCCAGAACCACAAGCCTGTGTTGTAAGAAAGGCCGCCGTCGCTCTTATTGCCCTGGAAACGACCACATACCTGCGTGCATTGCCAGCGGCGATTTCAGGAACTTTGGGTTTTCCCATGAAAAAGCCTGCGGCCAATGCAACAGGGGCAGGTAAAGAGAAAATCTAGCGCGGCCGCCTGGTTGCGGACCTCAGTTTTGCGCCACCGAGGCGCCGGCCAGCCGGGCGAGCGCAGCCCTATCGTCGGGCCTGAGATCAGCAAGGCGGTCATCGCCCGAAGTGGGCGAATTCAGGTTTTTCGCCGACAGATCGGTGCCGCCTTCAGCGCCGGTGGTTTCACCGTTGATCGCGCCGATGGTGGCCTTCGCGGCAGGCTCGGCGCCAAGCAGCTCAACAGAGCGGCCCGGATCTTTGGCGATCATCGCCTGGGCGAGTGCTTTTGCCGTGTTGCTGCGCCAGGCAGTTTCGGCCGCTTGCCTGGCGACCGGGTTCCCCATCTTGGCGATGAAGTCGAACCCGCTCTGCCGGATCGCCTCGAACGCTGCGGTGTCGTCCGGATCGCTCTGCGCGATGGCGCTCGTGTAGGAGTCCTGCGCCTTGGACCATTCGGCCTGCTCATAGTCCTGGCGGCGCGCATATTGTTGTGCGGCCATGCGTGCCGAGCCGGCCAGCCTTAAAGCCTCTTTTTTCCTGATGAAGTTGGCGCGTTCGCTCTCCGGCACTTTCGGCAGGGTGCCGTCGAAGAGCGTGTCGAACAGGCCTGATTTGATCACCTGGCCGGTGCGCGGGTCGACCTGGCCATACATCCTGTCATGCAGGCCGCGACCGTCGGCCGGCGCATTCCGGATCGCCTCGTTTTCGGCCTGGGCGATCTGCCCGTTCAACTCGCGGCCGATGACCTCGGCGTCGAAGGCGTCCTGCTGCTGCCTCTGCTGCCGGAACCGCTCGGCGACCGCCGAGAGCTCGTCGCCAAAACCCTGCATGGCGGCGCCGATCGGCGAGCCATCGGGATAGGAAACCACGCTGCCGGTATCGAGCCGGCGCTGGGCAAGCTGGAGGGGGATGGTCGCCATCAGTAAAGCCCTCCGCCCGGCGCCGGCGGAAAGGCGCTCTTGCCGAACGTCACGGCCTTGCTCGGGTCGTAGATGCCGGAAAGGCCGGACACGAGGTTGCCGCCTGCCCTAAAGATCGAGGCCGGCGCCGCCTGCTTGCCGGAAAAACGCGAGATCGCGGCCTGCGTGGTCAGATTGTTCTGGCGCAGCTGCGAGCCGTACTGGATCGCCTTGATGTCGAGCTCGCCCTGCCTTGCATTGGCCGCCAGCACCTCGGTCGGCGAGCCTGCCATGGCGACGCCCGAGGCGCCGGCCTGGGCGCGCGCCTGCGACAGCAAGAGGTCCTGTTTGTGGCGTTCCTGGCCCTGTTCGAAGGCCGCGGCTTGCGCGTCGGCCCGCGCCTGCAGTTCATAGGCCTTGGCCTGATAGTCGGCCATCTGCCTCGACTGCTGGCCCTCGACCAGCGCGCCGCCAACCGAAAGGCCGATAAGGGCAAGTGTGCACATGGTCAGCCGCGGCCTCGGCCCCGAAGCGAAAATCTAGCTGTGGTGCCTCCAACCGGCGCGCCGAGCGCAGGGCGCGGATCGAGCGCGCCGCCGGGGCTGAGGAGGGACAGAAGCATCTTGTCGGCCTGGATCGCCGACGCGCTGAGACGAGCGGGTGCTGCCGCTCGTGGTCCAGCTATGGCGGCGCGCCGGATGGCGGTCAGGTCGACCTTGAGGTCGGCAACGCCGGCGGCGTCGAACTGGCTGTTGGCGCTGGCGACGGCGCGGCGCAAGGCATCGGCGTCGAACAATTGCTGGCGCAGCTGTTCTATCAGCCACTGGGCCATGCGCCAGCGCTCGTCGAGGGAAGCGGCGTTTGCGCTGATCTCGTCGGCAAGTGCTGCGATGTCGACGCAGGCTTCACTTTGCGCGGCGGCGGCGCGGCGCTTGTCATCGGGGATTGGGGTCACAGGAAAGTCCTTTTAGGAGGGTGATGGAAAACGGCGATGCCGCTGATCTCCCCCTTGGGGGAGATAGCCGGCAGGCCAGAGGGGGTCGCCTCGCGTGAAGCGCCGGCATCCTCTGACCGCGATAGGAGGCTGCGTCAGGACGTGCCAAGGGGGGAGATCGGCGGTTTCAACTACGGCTCGGCGTCGAACACCGGCGTGAACGCCCGGATGGTGCAGGGCGTCGGATTGACATGGCGGATCTTCACTCTGCCCTGGCCTTCCCAGCTGTCCTCGATCGGCACCTCGACATTGCCGGTGAACAGATTGGCCATGCCATTGGGCGAAACGATCGAGGGGATACGGACCGGCTCCCACCGGCCGCGCATCGACGACGTGATTTCCAGCCCGGTTGTGTCGGTCTCCAGCAAGGACAGGATCACCGCCGCCACCTTCTTTCGGCGTCCGACAACCGACCCGTCCGTGCCGCCGACATCAAGCTCAAGCGTATCGGCGCCGGCCTCGTATGGAAGCCCGACCTGCCATTTAGCAGCGGCGGGCGAACCAACCGGGAGTGTGACATTGCCAGCACCGCTGACCGTCAGGCCGCGGTAGACCTTCCCGTCCGCAAGCACGTCCACAATCAGGCCGGCGAGATGTATTGCGCCGCCTGCTGTTGTAACTGCCGCGCCGGTGTAGGTCAGGCCGCAATCGACTTCGAACGCGTCGGCGATCTCGCCATATTCGAACGGAATGGTCTTGATTTCGATATAGCGCTTGGTGACTCCGCCGATGGTGCGCTTGACGAACAGCCAGAGATCATCATTGCCGTCCTGTCCCGGCGTGACCACGGCGCTTTCAACGATGCCCCATGCCGAACCTGAGAACGAGCCGGCGATGCGATGCCGGTGCATGCCGCGGACTTCCTGCGAAGGCTGGTGCGTGTAGCCGCCAAGTTCTCCGTTATCCAGCGGGAACCACAGCAGCGGATCGGGATCGGTCTGGAACGCCAGTTCAACGACACCCTTTTTTGGAATGTGCTCGGAAATCTGTCCGACATCATCCGACGTGAAGCGGCCGGTGGCGCTCTGGGCAAGTTCGGCGATCGATTTGCGGGAGCGCGTCACGTAAAGGAACGACTGCCCGGCATCCACCGGACGGACCTTGGCGCAGCCAAACGTGCGAGACCGACGGTTCTTGAAGGAAGAAGGGGTCAGCGCTTCGTCGATGCCGGAACCCGATAGTGCGCGGACCCCGCCAAGCGTTCCGATCAGCAGGGCACCATCCGAATCGGAGATCCACGTAATGTCATTGGCCTGCCCGCCGCCGGCCTGGATAAATTCAAGAGCATCGTCGTCCTTTTCCCCGAGTGCGAAATTGTCGAAGTCGCCGGTTGCGGATGCGTAGACGGAGAATTTTCGGCTGAAGGCTAACCGCTCCTCGTACAGCGAACCGCTCTCGACGTACTTGCCGGGAACGAAGGTGCCGAGACGCCAGCGGGCGATCGGGCTGAGATCGGGAAGCGCATGCCCATACAACCTGACTTTGACCACAGTAGCGCTGGTGCGGCTCGTGATACGCGCCCAGCGCCAGACAGCATCCGAGCCGAGCAAACGAATGGTACGGCCAACATCGCTGGTCTGAAAACCGGTGCCGTCGTTGATGCCGACGATCGAGGACGCCGCGAGATCGAATGGCGTCTGTGTATCGCCATCCTCATGCCATCCCATTTCCGCGATCGTAAGATTGGCGTCGTCCTCCGAGCCTGAGATATTCAACCGATAGGACTGGTAGGCAGTCTCATTCTGAAATTCGAAGAAGCGCACTTCGCTGCGCGACCACCCGGTTTCTGCTGTCCGGCTGTCAAGCGAGATCCAGTTCGTGCCGTCGAAGCCCTGGAAATCCCACGCGATGGGTGCCTTTGTACCACCAGTGGAGTTTGCCCGAAGCCAGTAGCCGTCACAAACCTTGGTCGCTGTACCGGCGAAGTCATAGGACAAGTAGCCGGTCGTCGTGCCGAACGAAAGGTTCGACCCATTGTCCCGGTCAAACACCTTGTAGGCGTCGGCGGACCCGCTGCTGTCGGCAGCAGTGCCGCTTGGAGCGGTGTTGTTGGTCATAAGGGGATGGACGGCGCCGGTCTCGGCAGGCGCCATGGTGGTCGCGCTTGTGTTGATGTCGTCATAGGGGCCGTCGAGAAAGACGAACTCGGCCAGCGTCCATATGGTGTGCGCCGTGCGGGTGAGAACCTGCGGAAGGTAGTCCCTGTGGGTGATCCACATCTGGTCGGCGGATTGGACGAATTGCAGGTCGAACAGATCGGCTTCGCGATAGGGTGTCGCCACTTCCACCGTGCCGACGCGGGCTCCATAGGCGTAGACGCGGATGTAGAGGTCGCCGAACTCAAGCATGTAGGCCTGGTCTGCCGAGAAGATGAACGGTATGCCGCGCGTCCTCTTGGCCGAAGTCTTCACCTCGCCAACGAAGTATGTCCCGCCGCGCTTGCGGATGCCGCCATGCGGCAACGTGACGAAGTTTTCGCATTTGGAAAGCGCCGCCCGATAAAGATCGAGCGACGCGCGGGCGTGTAGCCGCGGCGAGATCTCGCCACGCACGAATGTGTCCTGGACTGGATAGAGCGTCATCAGCGCACAAACCGGTTGTCGCCGCGCTGGATCGCCCAGGACGACGTCGAAAGCCTGCCGCCACGCTGGATGGCGTTGGACTGGAATGCCGCGTCGAGCGCCCGGTCATAAGCACCGCGGGCGATGTCGATCATGCCCGCCTTGTGGGTCAGCGGATGCGCGATCTTGATGGCGAGCGCTGCAACCAGCACTTCGGTGAACAGCGCGTCCCAGTCGTTCGGATCGGTGAGGTTGGCGACGTAGCGAATGAGACGCGGCCCCGACCGGTCGCAATAGATCAGCCCGGCCTCCTGGCGCCACGCGATCGGCACGCCATCCGGCTCGCCATTATCGGTCAGCGGCAAAGGCCGCAGGCAGTCCACCGGCAATTCATAGGCAAAGTTCAGCGTGCCCGCGCCACTGCCGGTATCGGACCCGGCGACGGCGGCCGCCAGGATCGCGAACACCCAGGCGTGTTTCGTCAGCTCTGCCTCGCGGGTCAGGTCGAAATGCAGATTGAGCAGGCGGGCCGGTTTCACGTCCTGATCAAGGCTGTCGATCGGCGCCTCGTCGAGGACGCCAAGCGCCATGTTGGCGATGTCGAGCGGGGTGATGGCCATGATTTTAGGCTCTGTCTGTGTGGATCGGAAAAAGCAGGCATGGGTCCACGGCAAAAAGCCGCTTCGTAGCGGCTGAGGATTTGGAGCAATTCCAGGAAAAGTGTGAACGGTTTTCCGTCCGGAATTGCGCAAAAACAAAGAGATAGAGCGGTTCGGCGTTTCCGTGAAACGATGAACCGCTGGTGATTTTTGCTTGAGCGAAACGTTCGCACGTCTCGTGCGTGGAACCCGTCACACGGGTGCAACCACCACCCGTCAGAAAGCGGGTAGCGTCGCGGCGTTATCGGTCCCCTGTGCCCATTCGAGCGAGGAAAAGACGATAATATCGTGGCTGTGCAGTTTCACGATATCGCCGCGCAACGCGGCGATCACTTGCGGCCCGAATTCCTGCGGCATCAGCCGACGCGTGCGCTCGTCGGCCGCCCTGTTTCGGCCGACTTGGCAACGGCGCTTGCTTGCAGCCTTCCGGCACCTCTCGCCATCCCCAAACCCCGATCGAGGGCCTCCTGAAGACTTGTCGTATAGTAGGCGGTGTTTTCCAGACCGCTGAAGAAGTTTATGCGGTGAACTTCGCCCTTTTTGCTTATGACGATGCCCGCTTTTCGGAGCACTCGCTGAACTGCCTTGTATGTCATGTTCATGGTTACCCTCCTTGCCAAGACAAAGCAGCATCGTCCATTTCTGTAACCATTTGGTGACGGCGATTGGTTAAAGGGCAACATGAATATGTTGCGAACCCAAGTCTTGTTTCACTCTGGTGCAGCGCAGCGGGTGAACTTGGGATTCGCCACATTGGCGACCTAGCGGTCAAAACCTGACGCTTGGTACCCGAAACGGAATACCGCTGCCGACCCATTTCGGACATCTAGGGCAAATACCCATGGAAAGCAGGAATTTGATATGATCTACACTAGTTGGAAGGCCCTTTCAGTGTTGATGTTCGCAATTATCCCATTCTCTGGATGCAGCAACGACCCTGAGTCACCGGAGAACAAACGTATATACTCTGTTCTCCAGCATCAGGAGTTTGAATTACGTCAGCAGAATAATCGTGCCAATTATTTTTTTTGGCAAGCGAGTAATGGATACTGAAATCAATACTATCGCCTTCCCGCTCGCCGGTGAGGCGAAAGGCTATGTAGTGTTTTATACCACGCCCGCAGAGGGAGGGTTAATTCTGTCGGTTCCGCAGCAATATGACAATATCAGTCTGACGAAGCAGACGCTTGAAGCCATCGTTGATAAAGGCCTCATCTCAAAGCCGCTTGAAATTCACCTTGCGTCACGCGCGCACTGAGCGCTTTGCCAAAAAGCACATTCTAGCGTCCGCTTTCCACCCTGAGCGGGCTTACGGCCCCGGAACCAAGCGTTAGATTTCGACCACTAGCGTCCAGAAAGGGCGGGAGTTCTTTTACCCCCGCCTCTTCCGGTCCGATCAGGCCTCGGTCGTCTTCAGCGCGATGAACGTCATGTTCTTGACGCTCGACGCGGTGCGGTCCCAGTTCGCCGCCAGCGCCAGCTCGGCGTCGGTGGCGAATTCGCCGGCCGAGGAGGCGTCGAGGAAGCGGGTGCCGGGCACATGCGGGACGAAATGCCTGCGGCCGACCATTTCGGTGACGCCGCCGCCATGGCCCTGGCGCGGCTTGCGGTCGAACTCCAGCGGCCCGCCTTCGGTGTTGACCGGCAGCTCGTTCCACAGGATTGCCTTGTCCTTGAACATGAACGCCGTGTAGACGCCCGCCGCCACCGGGATGTCGTCGTCGACGACGGCCCTGAGCCCCATGTAATAGGGGATCAGCGGCCCGCCCTGCTCGGACGGCGGCACATAGTCGATGAGGTCGGCGAGCTTCAACGCCTTCATCTGCTTGGAGTGCATCCAGATCGTCTTGAACTTGTCGGCGCGGTCGCCCATCAGATAGGCGGCCTCGATGATGTCGGTGTCGACGATCGAAGCGCCGGTGACGCGGACCAGGTCGCCGGCATCGTTGGCGATGTTGTCGGCCAGCACCCCTTTCAGGATGCCGAGCAGCGTCAGCTTGTTGGCGCGCTGCCAGTAGTCGGTCTGGCGGCGCACGATCAGCTTCTGCGGGTCGTCGCCGGCGAGGATGCTGGTCAGGTCCGGAATGCCCCAGGCCTGGGCGCGGACATTGCGGGCGGCGACCTCGCGGCGCGCGCCGATCTTCTTCAACTCGATCGAATCGGCCGGATCGTCATTGACCGGCTCGGACGGATCGTTGCCGAGATCCTTCCAGCCGGGCATGTCGACGGAACGCCCGCCCATGGAGAGCTTCGAAGCGATGGCCGGGTCGGAAAACAGGATCCCGGCCTGGTAGATCTCGAGCGACTGGACATGCTCCTCGAACGAGTATTGTGCATAGACGGACGGAACGATCGCGTCCGCGACACGGGTATAGACGTCTGCCATTTTGGTCTTCCTTCAGGTTTGATTGGCGGTTGCGCCCCTCACCCAGCCTCCGCTTCGCTCGGCTGACCTCCCCCGGCGGGGAAAGGAGACCTGCGCCGTCGGCGCCAGCCTCTTCTTCTCATGGGGAGAAGGTGGCCGCGAAGCGGCCGGCTGAGGGGGCATTCGGATGCGGCTACCCCACTTCAAAGAGGGTTGTTGGGTATCCACAGGTCGGGGTTTTCGCCGGCCTCGCGTGCCAGCCGGCGGGCGCGAACGGGATCGCTTCTGACGAGGGCCGAGATCTCAGTCAGGTTGCGTTCGCCGGCGGCGTTGCGCTTGAACGGATTGCCTCCGATCAAAGCCGCGCCGCCGTCGATCGTGTCTTCCCTGAACATCGCCTCGCCGATGGCGTGGAACGCCTTGGCGATGTGCGGATCGGTCAAGGCGCCGTCAGGCAGAAGGATGCCCTTCGCCTTGTAGGCATCGACCAGGCCGAGCTTCTTCATCGCCCGGTTGGCGACCTCCAGTCTCCTACGAAAGCCGTCGCTGTCGGTCGGTCCCCAATCCCTGACCAAGTCATCGTGAGTGGCCTCGACCGAACGGGCAAGGGCGATCTGCTGCACCTTGGCCTGCTCGGCCATGTAGCCGACGAAGCGGTCGTGATAGGCCTGCGCCACCTTCGGGGTGGCGCCGGCCTCGACCGCCCAGGCCTTGGACGCGTTGGCGAGCTCGTCCGAATAGGCGAAGTCTTCGGGAAGCCCGTCGGGGCGCCTGTACTCGACCTTGTCGGGCGATGTCAGCGGGCGCATCGCCTCAGGCAACCGGGCATGGAACCTGTCCCAGTCTTCCCCAGGTGCGTCCGCTGCGGGAATGCGCAGGCTCTCGCCCTGCTGCCGTTCCAGCTCCGCATAGGATGTGAAAACCCGATCGAGGCTTTCAGGCTGGGTCCAGCCCTTGGTTTCAGCGAGCTTGCGGTTACCTTCGGAAAGATCGTCAAACCAACTCTTGTCGGCCGGCGGGGCGGACCCGTTGTCCCCGTTGGCCGGTGGCCGTGCAAGGTTGCCCGCCGGTGGCGAAGCCACCACGGACCCGGCGTCTGCCAGATCTGTCATGAGATGTTCCTTTGTTGAGGTTAAAGGCTGATGATAGGAGCCGATGGTGGGGCCCAGTATCTCCCCCTTGTGGGGAGATGGCCGGCAGGCCAGAGGGGGGTACCAACGCGTGGAGCGCAAACCTCCATCTGTCGCTGAGGTCGGGCCCGGTCGCACCTCTGTCGCCTTTGGCGACATCTCCCCTCAAGGGGGGAGATTAACGCTACGCGTTATCGCCCCAATTCTCCCACAGCAGCGTGATCGTTCCGGTAACGGCCAGCATGCCGTCGGCGTCGATATCGGTGCCGGCGGCGAGGGCAAGGTTGAGATAGAGGTCGGCCGGCGTCACTGTGCCATCGAGCGTCAAAGCCGCCGCTACATCGGCGGTCGAAGCGGTCGACAGTGCAGCACCGGCACCGTCCAGCGTACGTCCGGTCGAAGCCAGCACATTGACCATGGTGCCGGCGAGCGCAGCGCTTGACGCCGCCGCCGACCCGAGCGACCAGGTCAGTGCCGCATTGTCGTTGATGGT
>NZ_RZSW01000195.1:0-10496 GCF_003997375.1 Mesorhizobium sp. M5C.F.Ca.IN.020.29.1.1
GTGCTGCGCGCGCTGATGGGGGTGGTGGCCGAGGCACGCGACGCTGTCGCCGCTCCGGTCGAGACGCGCTGGAGATAGCGATGGACGCGCAGTCGCTGAGAAAATACCGGCGTATTACCGTCAAGATCGGCTCGGCGCTGCTTGTCGACCGCACGACGGGCCTGAAGCGCGACTGGCTGGCCTCGCTTGCTGACGACATCGCCGTGCTGGCCAAAGGTGGCGCCGAGATCCTCGTCGTGTCGTCCGGCGCCATCGCGCTTGGCCGCACCATTTTGGGCCTCGGCAAGCGGGCACTGAAGCTCGAGGAGAGCCAGGCGGCGGCGGCCGTCGGGCAGATCGCGCTGGCCGGCGCCTGGTCGGATGCGCTCGGCAAGGGCGGCCTGAAATCCGGCCAGATCCTCCTGACGCTCGGCGACACTGAAGAGCGGCGCCGCTATCTCAACGCGCGGGCGACGATCTCGACGCTGCTGAAGATGAAGGCGGTGCCGGTCATCAACGAGAACGACACGGTGGCGACCTCCGAAATCCGCTATGGCGACAATGACCGGCTGGCCGCGCGGGTGGCGACGATGATGAGCGCGGATCTGCTGGTGCTGCTTTCGGACATTGACGGGCTCTACACCGCGCCGCCGGCGCGCGACCCGCAAGCCCGGTTTATTCCGGTCGTTGACCGCATCACCCCCGAGATCGAGGCGATGGCAGGTGCGGCCGCTTCTGAGCTTTCGCGCGGCGGCATGCGCACCAAGCTCGACGCCGGCAAGATTGCCACCGCCGCCGGCACCGCCATGATCATCACATCAGGTACGCGGTTGTCGTCGCTGCTGGCGATCGAGCGTGGCGAGCGGGCGACGTTCTTCCGGCCGAGCGCCAATCCGGTCAAAGGCTACAAGACGTGGATCGCCGGGCAGCTCGAACCGGCTGGCCGGCTGACCGTCGATGCCGGCGCCATCGGTGCGCTGCTGTCGGGCAAGTCGCTGTTGCCGGCCGGCGTCAAACTGGTCAGCGGCAATTTCTCGCGCGGCGATACGGTGGCGATCCTGTCGCCCGAAGGCCGCGAGATCGCGCGCGGACTGGTTGCATACGATGCCGCCGATGCCGTAAGGATCGCAGGGTTGAAGACGGCGGAGATCGAAACGGTGCTCGGCTACGAGGCGCGATCGGCGATGATCCACCGCGACGACCTTGTGGTGAGCCGTCCCGCAGACCAAGTATGGGCCGGTGACCAAGTAACCAGCGGAGGATGAGCCATGCTGAAGCTGCATGAAAAATCCCGGGACGACAACGCCGCGCTGATGGCCGATATCGGCCGCCGCGCGCGGGCCGCCGCGCGACCGCTGGCCGTCGCCACAGCCGAGCGCAAGCACGCCGCGTTGATCGCCATGGCGCAGGCGATCCTTCGCCGCGAGCGCGACATTCTCGATGCCAATGCCATCGACATCAGGAATGGCGGGGAGTCCGGGCTGTCGGCGGCGTCAATGGACCGGCTGAAGCTCGACCCGGCGCGCATCCGCACCATGGCCACCGGGATCCGCGAAATCGCCGAATTGCGCGATCCGGTCGGCGATGTCATTGCCGAATGGGACCGGCCGAACGGCCTGCATATTGAGCGCGTGCGCACGCCGCTCGGCGTGGTCGGCGTTATCTACGAGAGCCGGCCGAACGTGACGGCCGATGCCGGCGCGCTGTGCCTCAAGGCCGGCAATCCGGTGATCCTGCGCGGCGGCTCGGACTCGCTCAACTCCTCGGCGGCTATCCATGCCTGCCTGGTCGAAGGGCTGAAGGCGGCCAAGCTGCCGGAGGATGCCATCCAGCTGGTGCCGACCGCCGACCGTGCCGCCGTCGGCGAGATGCTGAAGGGGCTTTCCGGCAATATCGACGTCATCATTCCGCGCGGCGGCAAGAACCTGGTCGAACGCGTCCAGAACGAGGCGCGGGTGCCGGTCTTCGCTCATCTCGAAGGCATCTGTCATCTCTACATCGACCGCTCGGCCAAGCTCGAGATGGCGGTCAGGATTGCGGTCAACGCCAAGATGCGGCGCACCGGCGTCTGCGGCGCTGCCGAGACGCTGCTGGTCGACCGCGCTGTTGCCTCCACCCATCTGGTGCCGATCCTCGACGCGTTGCGCGCGGCAGGGTGCGAAATCCATGCCGACGCCGAGGTGCTGAAAGTTTTTGCTGACGCCAAACCGGCGAGCGACGCCGACTGGGTGACCGAATATCTCGATTCTATCATCGCGGTAAAACTGGTCGACGGCGTTGTCGGCGCGATCGACCATATCGAGAATTTTTCATCGCACCACACCGAGGCGATCGTCGCCGAGGATGCCGACGCGGTCGAACGTTTCTTCAATGAGATCGATTCGGCGATCCTTCTGCACAATGCCTCGACGCAATTCGCCGATGGCGGCGAATTCGGCATGGGCGCCGAGATCGGCATCGCCACCGGCAAGATGCACGCGCGCGGCCCGGTCGGTGTCGAGCAACTGACCTCGTTCAAGTACCGCGTGCGCGGGACGGGACAGGTGCGGCCTTGACGTTATTTGCCGTTAGAGCCTGAGGGCGCTACTCGTGTCAGAGGGGGGCGCCTAGCGCGATGCTGTCATCTTCCGAGCCCGCCGTCTCCTCCCACTATCTGAAGATGCCACATGCCGGAAAAGGCTTGGCCGTCGGGCTGTTCGGCGGTTCGTTCAACCCGCCGCATGCCGGCCATGCACTGGTCGCCGAGATCGCGCTCAGACGTCTGGCGCTCGATCAGCTGTGGTGGATGGTGACGCCGGGCAATCCGCTCAAGAGCGCGCGGGAACTGGCGCCGCTTGCCGAGCGGCTGCGCCTGTCCGAGCAGGTCGCCCGGAACCCGAAGGTCAAGGTCACCGCCTTCGAAGCAACCCATTATGTCCGCTTCACCGCCGACACGCTGGCCCTGGTCAAGGCGCGCAATCCGGGCGTCGACTTCGTCTGGATCATGGGTGCCGATTCGCTTCGCGATTTCCATCGCTGGCAGCGCTGGCGCCAAATCGTGATGACGTTTCCGATCGCGGTGATCGATCGCCCTGGCGCGACGCTGTCGTTCCTGTCGTCGGTTGTCGCCAAGACCTTCGATTACGCGCGTGTCGACGAAGGCGACGCGCCGCGGCTGGCCCGGATGAAGGCGCCGGCCTGGACGTTCATCCACGGCCCGCGCTCGTCGCTGTCGTCGACCGCGATCCGCAAGATGGCTAAGGGATAGGCGTCACCTTCTCCCACAGGGGAGAAGGGAAGACCGCTGATGTCGCATTTGCGGCTGCTTTTCCCTGATCCGTGGGCGATCCTGCGCGGGCATGACGTTTCTCGAGCGAAGCCAGACCCAACGCGATCCGGCGCAGGGCAGCCCGCCAGCCCCGGCGATCGCCATTGCCAGCATCGTCGCGTCGATGGCGCTGGTTGCGGTCGGCAACGGACTGATGTTCGCCTATATTCCGGTCCGGCTCGGCGCCGAGGGCTTCGATCCTACCTGGGCCGGGCTGATCGTCACCGGCCTTTCGGCCGGCGGCCTGGCAGGCTGCATCTTGACCGGTCCGCTGGTGCGGCGCGTCGGCCATGCTCGCGCGTTCATGGTGCTGTCGGCGCTGATCGTGCTGTCGAACGCCGCCGTCGGGGCCGGGCCGCAACCGCTGTCGTGGATCGCGGCACGCGCGCTCTATGGCTTTGCCATATGCGGCCTGTTCATCGTCGCGCAAAGCTGGCTGAACGACGTCGTCGCCAACGCCATACGCGGCAGGGTCATGGCCTTCTTCTACGTCGCCTATGTCGCCGGGCTCGGCGTCGGCTATTCGACACTGGCGCTGATCGATATAAGGGCTGCGGACGCGCCCTTGATCGGCATCGCCTTCACCGCGCTGTCGATCCTCCCCGTTGGGCTGACGCGGCTCGCCCAGCCACCGCCGCCGCAGGCGGCGTCGGTCGCGCTTGGCCGGGCCTGGCGGATTTCGCCGGTGGGCGTCGCCGGCATGGTTGCCGTCGGCGGCCTGTCGATGACGATTTCGGGCTTCGCGCCGATCCATGCCACGGCCAAGGGCTACAGCCAGGCAGATGTGGCACTGCTTTTGTCGGCGATGCCTGTCGGCACATTGATCCTGCAGATCCCGCTTGGATGGATTTCCGACCGCACCGACAGGCGATTTGTGCTGGTCGCCGCTTCGGCGCTTGCCATGGTGGCGGGCCTGTTCGCCATCGGCTTCGATGGTGGTGCGCTGGCGGCGCTGGTCGTCATCTATGTCGTCTGGGCCGGCGCGTCGGAATCGATCTATTCGCTGGCCAGCGCACATGCCGCCGACCGCGCCGGCAAGGACGACATGGTGGCGCTGTCCAGTTCGCTTCTTTTTGCGTGGTCACTGTCCGGCTTCATCGTGCCCGGCATCGTGACCGGGCTTTCCGCCATCTATGGAACGCAGGCTTTCATCTATGTGGCCATCGTCATTGCCACTGGTTTTTGCCTGTTCGTGCTGTGGCGTGTGGTGGCGATGTCACCTGTCCCCGCCGCCGAAACCGGCAATTTCGCGCCGATGACGGCGCAGGCACCGCTGCCGGTAGACCTCGCTTTCCCATCCGAAGAACAGCGTCGCGCGGACAAGGAGACCTACGCCGGCAATTGATCATATCACTGTCGGGTGGCGGCTTCCTGCCGTGGCGCTTCCGGCGGCGGCGCGGGTATAGAAACGCCTTCGCTGTCGAAAGCCTGCTTGGCGCGTTTGGTGAGATCGATCTGGGTGGCGAAGAAATCCGCAGCCGAGGTCCAGTAGCGCAAGGTGATGGCGACGTTGCTGTCGCCGACGGTCGCTACAAAGGCAATCGGCGCCGGCTCCCGCCTGACGCGTCGGTCGGCGGCGGCGACGCCGAGCATGGTCTTTTGAGCGAAATCGATGTCGTTCCAGGAGCCGATGGTCAGCGTGATGTCGCCACGTCGGGCACCGTTGCGTGTATAGTTGCGCACAGGCTGGTTCCACAGCGTCGAATTGGGGGCGAGGATGTAGACGCCGTCGACCGTTCTCAACGTGGTGGCGAACAGGCCGATTTCCTCGATGGTCCCGGCGATGGCGCCGACCTCGACATACTCGCCGATGCGGAATGGCCGCAACGCCAGCAGCATGATGCCGGCGGCAATGTTCTGCAGCGTACCCTGCAGCGCCAGGCCGATGGCCAGGCCGATGGCACCAATGGCGGCAATGATCGAGGTCGTCTGGACGCCGAACTGGCCGAGCACCATGACGACGACGAGGATCAGTATGGCGTAACGGACGATCCTCGAGAAGAAGTGGCGCAGCGTCGTGTCGAAGCCATGGATATGGCCGAGGCCGGCATAGATCGAGCGCTGGGCAAGACCGGCGACGGTATAGCCGAGGACCAGCAGGATGACGGCGCCGATTGCCGAGAAGGCGTACGAGACGACCAGCGCGCTGAGCTGCGCAAGGCCGGACTGCACGGTGAGGAGAGCGTTCTGAGGGTCGATAGGCATGAGGGGGATCCGGTTGGTCAATGCGCCGATAACCCAGGCCAGGCGAGAAGAGTTCCGTTTTTTCTTCAACTACGGAACCGGAAGAACGGTTCTTCGTTGGCTACAGCAGGGCTGCCGTCTTGAAACTGCAACGCAACTCTGCCTATCTAAGGGGTGTCACCTGCTTTGAAGGGTGATTTGGTTGTTCTTGCTGCGAAAGGAAATACACTGAGAACAGCACTGTGGAAGAAGGCCGACATCGTGCCTTCGCCGGCCGGGATCAGCGTAAACGACGCCGTGTCCCGCGCCATCAAGACAGTCCTTGCCAGTCTGGAAGACTCCAAGGCCGAAAACATCGTCTCAATCGACATTCAGGGAAAATCGAGCCTCGGTGACTATATGGTCATCGCGTCCGGCCGATCGCACCGTCATGTCTCGGCTGTCGCCGATCATCTCCTCAAGGCGCTCAAGGATGCCGGGCTCGGCACGGCGCGCGTCGAGGGACTGGCCGGCGCCGACTGGGTCCTGATCGATTCGGGCGACATCATCGTCCATGTCTTCCGTCCCGAAGTCCGCGACTTCTATAATCTCGAAAAGATGTGGCAAGCGCCGGACCTCGAGGAAGAGACCCTCCACTGAGCCGAATTTGATTGATGCATGTCGTTCCCAAAACCGGTGACCACTTTTGGTGACATGCATTAGCGGCTCTTCGAGGCAGGGATGAAAATCACCGTTCACGCCGTGGGCCGGATGAAAGCCGGCCCCGAGAAGCAGCTCGCCGACAGGTATTTCGAGCGCTTCGCCAAGAGCGGGCAGGCCGTGGGGCTCGAATTCTCAGGGGTCGTCGAGATTCCGGAGGGCCGCGCCCAGACCGCCAACGAGCGTCGCCGCGAAGAAGGCCAGAAGCTGCAGACGCAGCTGCAGCCCGGTACCGCGCTGATGCTGCTCGACGAGCGCGGCAAGAACTTTTCCTCCGAGGATTTCGCCGGGCGCATCGGCCTGTTGCGTGATGGCGGCCGCAAGGCACTCGTCATCGCCATCGGCGGTGCCGACGGTCACGACCAGTCGCTGCGCGATCAGGCCGATCTGATGGTGTCGTTCGGCGCGCTGACATGGCCGCACCAACTGGTCCGGGTCATGTTGGGCGAGCAGCTTTACCGGGCCGTCACTATTCTTTCGGGTCATCCCTATCATCGCTCGTGAGTCCTTGCCCGCAAATCCATGGGCAGGTTCCAACCCAAAACCGGTGGATTGGCGTGAGCCGCCCGGATTTCGCCTCAATGCGTCACGAGGCTGGTTGTGGTCGGCAGGGCTCTCGAACATGGTTGATGGTTCGTTAACGAAGCCACGCATAGAGTCGGGCTTCAATGTCTGAGGATTGGAAATCGCGAACGGGCTTTTGGCGCGCACGCTGCGGCTTGGCAGCGGCGCTGCTTATGCTGTCGCTTGGTGCCGCGCGGGTTGAGAACAGGCTCGACATGGCGCCTGATCCGGACCAGAGCCGTGCCGAATACGAACGGGTGTCGAAGGAGATCACGCTGTCGTCGGAGCGGTTGGCCAAGCTCGCCGCCGACATGGCGACGGTCAAGAAGGACCATGCCTCGATCACCGCGGCGCTGATCCAGTCGGCGATGACCGAGCAGAAGCTCGGCCAGGACATCGAGGACATCGGTGCCAAGCTGGAACGGTTGAAGGGCGAGGAGCAGAAAATCCGCGCCTCGCTGGCCGCTAGACGCGACGTTCTGGCCGAGGTGCTGGCCGCGCTGCAGCGTATGGGGCTCAATCCGCCGCCGGCTATCCTGGTCAAGCCGGAGGACGCGCTGTCGTCAGTGCGCAGCGCCATCCTGCTCGGCGCCGTGGTGCCGGAACTGCGCCAGCAGACCGAGATATTGCTGGCGGACCTCAAGGAGCAGTCGCGGGTGACCGCTTCGATCGAGGCGGAGCGGGCGCGGCTGACGGCGGCAGTCGGCGAACAGACGGCGGAAAAGAAGCGGCTCGGCATGCTGCTCGAAGCCAAGCAGAAGCTCGAGGCCGAGACGCAAACGGCACTGGCGGCGGAAAAGCAGCGATCCGCAGCACTGGCGGCCAAGGCCGGCAGCCTGAAGGAACTGATCGCCTCGCTCGAGGCCGACAAGGCCCGCAAAGCGGCGGACGCGGCGAAGGCAGCCGAGCAGAAGGCCGCGGACGCCGACAAGGCTCCGGCACAGACGGCTCCGGCACAGAAGGCCCCGGCACAGACGGAACTGGCGGCCCTGCCGGTCCCGGAAGCCAACCGGCTCACCGCCGCTGCACCGTTTTCGGCGCTTCAGGGGCAGATCGCGCTGCCCGTCACCGGCAAGATCAAGCGGCGGTTCGGGGCCAGCGACGGTAACGGCGCAGTGATGCTCGGTGACATGGTTGCGACACAATCGGGAGCCATCGTCACCGCGCCAGCGGACGGAAATGTGCTTTATGCGGGACCTTTTCGCTCCTATGGTCAACTCTTGATCCTGAACGCGGGTGACGGCTATCATGTCGTTCTCGCGGGGATGAGCAGAATCAGCGTCGCGTCTGGCCAGTCGGTGCTCGCAGGAGAGCCGGTCGGCGCGATGGGAGAGGCCCGGGTGGCGAGCACCTCGGCATCGAAGAATGGAAATGCCACGCCGGAGCTCTATGTTGAGTTCCGCAAGGATGGAAAACCCGTCGATCCGACCCCATGGTGGGCGGACCGTTTCTCTGGAAGGACGTGAGATGATGCGGAAACTTTCGCTTCTGTTTGCCGGTGCGCTGATGGGCGCATCCGCGATGAGCCTGGTCTATGGCGCCCCCGGCTCGACGGCGAACGCTGCGGGCTCCGAGACCTATAAGCAGCTGGCGATTTTCGGTGACATCTTCGAGCGGGTGCGGGCGCAGTACGTGACGCCGCCCGACGACAAGTCGCTGGTCGAAAATGCTATCAACGGCATGCTTACCTCGCTCGACCCGCACTCCTCGTATATGAACGCCGAAGAGGCGCAGGACATGCGCGTGCAGACCAAGGGCGAGTTCGGCGGCCTCGGCATCGAAGTCACCATGGAGAACGACCTGGTCAAGGTGATCACGCCGATCGATGATACGCCGGCCGCCAAAGCGGGCGTGCTTGCCGGCGACTATATTGCCAAGATCGACGGTGAGGAGGTTCGCGGCCTGAGCCTCAACGACGCGGTCGAGAAGATGCGCGGGCTGGTCAACACGCCGATCAAGCTCACTATCCTGCGCGAGGGCGCCGACAAGCCGATCGAACTGACGGTGGTGCGCGACATCATCAAGGTCAAAGCGGTCAAGTTCCGGGTCGAGAACGACATCGGCTACATGAAGATCACCTCCTTCACCGAAAAGACGCATGACGACCTCGAGAACGCCATCGACACCATCAAGAAGCAGGTGCCGGACGAAAAGCTCAAGGGCTACGTGCTCGATCTGCGCCTCAATCCGGGCGGGTTGCTCGACCAGGCGGTGAGCGTGTCCGACGCCTTCCTCACCCGTGGCGAGATCGTCTCGACGCGCGGCCGCGATCCGAAGGACGTCACCCGCTTCGACGCGCGGCCGGGCGACGACATCGACGGCAAGCCGCTGGTCGTGCTCGTCAATGGCGGCTCGGCCAGTGCGTCCGAAATCGTCGCCGGCGCGCTGCAGGATCTGCGCCGCGCCACGGTGGTCGGCACGCAGTCCTTCGGCAAGGGTTCGGTGCAGACCATCGTCCCGCTCGGCGAGAACGGCGCGCTGCGCCTGACGACGGCGCTCTATTACACGCCGTCCGGCAAGTCGATCCAGGGCAAGGGCATCACGCCCGACATCAAGGTCGACCAGCCGTTGCCGCCGGACCTGCAGGGCAGGGATTTGACGCGCGGCGAGTCGGACCTCAAGGGCCACATCAAGGGCAGCGACGAGGGCGATACCGGTTCGGGCTCGGCAGCCTATGTGCCGCCGGAGCCGAAGGACGACCTGCAGCTCATCTTTGCCCAGCAATTGCTGCGCGGCGAGAAGACCGATCCGGCGTTCCCGCCGAATCCGGACAAGGCCGTCTTGAACCAGTAGGGCCGTGCTGAACCAGTAGGGGCTGTGCCGAACCTGTAAAGGTCGATCAGCCGGACAACAGGTCTGGCTGCCTGATTGAAGCGATGTAATGCTGCCGGGGCCGCAAGGCCTCGGCAGTTTGATTCGGGGGAACCGCGGCTGGGGATGCGGCTTGGCTGACATCGGCAACGACATCGAACGCCCACTCGGGCAGGCCGTGCGGCCGCCGCGCGCGCCCCGCAGGATCAGCGCGGGTGTGGTCGCGGCCACGCTCCTGGTGCTGGCCGTGATCGGCGTCTCCGGCGCGATTGCGCTGCGCGAAAGGCCGTTTCGAAAGCCGCAAGAAGTCACCGTTTCGACGCCGAAGACGACACCGGTGGTCGAATCCGCAGCGCCGGCCGCTGAGCCGACATTGAAGGCGGAAGCGGTACCCAACACGAGCGGGTCCAAGACAGGCGGGCCGCAGATCATCAACCTGCCGACCGAAGCGGGCGATGGTCCGCCCAGGGCGGCCATTGTCATTCGCGACCCTTCGACGATCGGCCAAAACCTGAGGATCGCGCATATTCCCGACAGGGCGCTGGTCGAGGCCGGCGGAACCGGCCCATTGCCGGTTCGTGCCGCTGACGGCAGGCGGCCGTTCGATGTCTATGCGCGGCCGTGGTCCGGTTCACGCGGTGCGCGCGTGGCGATTGTCATCGGCGGGCTTGCCGTGTCGCAGACCGGCACGCAGGCGGCCATCGCCAAGCTGCCGGCCGAAGTGACCCTGGGCTTCGCGGCGCAGGGCAACAGCATCGGCCGATGGATGCAGGCGGCGCGGCAGAGCGGCCATGAGATCGTCATGCAGGTGCCGCTCGAACCGTTCGACTATCCGAACGTCAATCCCGGCCGCAACACGCTGACGGTCGCGGCTACGACGGATGAGAATTTGAAGAATTTGCGCTGGGCGCTGTCGCGGACGACCAACTACACCGGCGTCATGAACTATATG
>NZ_RZSW01000196.1:0-10481 GCF_003997375.1 Mesorhizobium sp. M5C.F.Ca.IN.020.29.1.1
AACGGTAACCGTGCGAAGGTGACGGGCTTTGTGGCAAAGGATGAGAGCGCCTCGTCCAGCGCAGTCGCCTTCTCGATGGTCGCCGCCACATCGGTCGACGTGCCGAGATAGTCGACGATCAGGATCTTGCGGACGGTGACGAGCTTTGCCGCAACGGCCGCGATCTTGTCGGCGACCTCGATCGCCTTGCCATTGTACCAGTAACCGTCGGGCACGATGAAGACGACAGGCTCGATCTGCCCGAACCGGTCCAGCACGCCCTGTTCGCCGAAATCGGGAGAGCAGGACGACCAGACGGCGCCGATCGAGGCTGTCGCCAGCATTGCCGCGACGGTCTCCGGCATGTTGGGCATCATGGCGGCGATACGGTCGCCCTTTTTCACCCCAAGCGACAGGAAAAGCTGCTGCAGCCGCGAGGTCAGCGCATGCAGCTCATTCCAGGAAAGCCGGCGCTCGACCTTGTCCTCGCCGCGAAAGACGATGGCGTCACCGAGTCCGGTTTTCTTCAACAGATTCTCGGCGAAGTTCAGCTTCGCGTCGGGAAAAAACGCAGCGCCGGGCATTTTCTCGCCATCGACAAGCACGCGTTCGCCGCCACCGGCGCCCTTGTCGCCCACGATCCCGCAAAAGTTCCAGACCAGGCTCCAGAATGCCTCGCGATCGTCGATCGACCAACGGTGTAGTTCGGCATAGGAGGAAAAAACCTTGCCGGTTGCGGCCGCGGCGGCCTGCATGAAGGCAGTCATCGGCGCCGCGTCGACCTGGTCTTTCGTCGGTGCCCAGAGCGGTGCGTCGCCAGCCATGATCGTTCCTCCTTAAAACACGTCACGTTTGAAGAGTTCACGCGACGCGCTTTAGACTTTTGTTTTATGTATGTCGTTATCCCAAAAGGTTGCGCATTTTGGCGACAGGCATTGGGATCGCTTATGCATATCGCGTCGCAGCAGAGCAAGATTTTGTTCGGCCGCGCGACGCGGATGTGCGCAAATGCCATCGCCGGGCCATAAAGACTTGAAATGCGTCAGCCCTAAGTCGTAGTGACGACTGGGATTACACCTGTCGGGCGATTTTTGGTCGGAACGGAAGCATACGGGCGACATGTCATCACCTTTGATCCGGCGCGGAATATGGGCGATCGGCGTTGCCGTGCTCGTCATCGCGCTGGCCGTTGCCGCCCTTCCGCTCGTCGCCTCGACCCGCATCGTGCGCGACCGCATCGCCTGGGAAATGAGTGCATGGAGCGGTTTCAGGGTCACCATCGACGGCGCCCCGCGGATCGAGGTCTGGCCGAATTTCCGGGCCATCCTGACCGACGTGACGCTTTCGCAATGGACAGAAACCGACGCCCCGCCGGTGATCGAGGCCGAACGGGTCGAGGTCAATCTCTCCGCCATGGCGGCGTTGCGCGGCGATGTGGTGTTCTCGACGGCGCGGCTGATCCGGCCGACGATCAGGGTTCAACGCGCAGCACATGGGCTTTTCCTGCCCGCCCTGCCCTCAGGCGGGCGCATCACCCGTTCCATCGACATCGCCCGCGCCGTGGTCAGCGCCAATCCAGCCAAACCGGACCTGAGCAAGCTGCCGGCTGATCCGTTCGGCACCGTAGAGTTCAGGAACGGCCGCGTGGTGACCTCCGTCGATGGTAAGGACGCTGAGATACTGAGCAGCCTGAGCGGACAGGCGAACTGGGCCGCCATGAACAGCAATGCGACGCTGTCGGCGACCGGGATCTGGCGTGGCGAAAGCATCGCCGTGGATGCCGCATCGTCGAACCCGCTGGTGCTGTTTGGGGGCGGTGCGGCGCCGATGACGCTTTCCTTCAAGGCGGCCCCTGCCAGTTTTTCCTTCGACGGCGTGGCCAGCATGTCCGAGAATGCCTATTTCGACGGCCAGGCGAAATTTGCCGCACCCTCGCTCAGGCGCGTGCTCGAATGGTCGCGGGCCGGCATCGCGCCGGGCGCGGCAATCGGCTCGGTTTCCGTTTCCAGCAAGGTCACGGCGACCTCGGGCCGCATTAAATTCGAAAACACCGAGATCGCTCTGGACGACAATCCGGGAATGGGTGCGCTGGACTTCTCCTTTGGCGAGGCGCGGCCGGTGATCGCCGGTACGCTCGCCTTCGAGACGCTCGACTTGCGGTCGTTTCTCTCCGCCTTCACCCCCCTGGCGCCTGCGGACGGCGCTGGTCCAGGCGAAATCGACATAAGCGTCGCCGACCGGATCGATCTCGATCTCAGACTGTCGGCAGCGCAGGCCACTGCAGGCGCCATCCAGCTTGCCGACGTCGCCGCCGCCGCCCAGGTCAAGAACGGTCTTGCCGTCTTCGATATTTCCGATGCATCGGCCTTTGGCGGCAACATCCAGAGCAGTCTTCGTTTCGACCGCAAGCCGGGAGGCACGCAGGTCGAGATCAGGCTGCTCGCCTCCGACATCGATGGTGGGGCTTTTGGCACCGCAGCCGGAATGACGCGACTGGTGCCGATCGGCACGGGAACCATTTCGGTCATCCTCAAGGGGCCGGGCAGAACCTGGGATTCCATTTTCGAGAACGCCGACGGCTCGGTTTCGGCGAAATTCGGCCAGGGCGCGTTGAGCCGGTTCAATTTGCCGGTGTTTCTCAAACACAACGAACAGGGCGGGTTCTTCGCGCTCGACGATGTCTCCGACGGAACGCTGCCGATCGACGGGGCCGAACTCAAGGCGAGCATTTCGAACGGTGTGGCGAAGATCGACAAGGCCGAAGCGAATTCGGCGAAGTACAAGATCTGGCTTTCCGGCATCGCCTCCTATGCCGGGCGCGGGCTGGCGCTGTCCGGCGGCATCATTCAGGCGGACCAGCCAGCCACGCAGACAAATAACCAGGGTCCCAACCAGTCTTCGTTCTTCGTCGGCGGAACGTGGAGCACGCCGTTCGTTTCGCCGATAAGCCGCGGGGTTTCCGGAGAGTAGGCAACGAGCGTATTGCCGCCCCCCTTTCGTCACCCACGCTGTGCGGCCTGCTCATCGCGCTGGCGCTGCACCTCGCGACGCTTGTTGGCGAGCGAAGCGATGATGACGCCGACCGCCACGACCGCGATCAGGATGGTGCAGGCGGCGTTGATCTCCGGCGTCACACCGAGACGAACCTGGCTGTAGATCTTCATCGGCAGCGTGGTGGCGCCGGGCCCTGAGGTGAAGCTGGCGATGACCAGATCGTCGAGCGACAATGTGAACGCCAGCATCCAGCCAGACACGATCGCCGGCATGATGACCGGCAGCGTGATCTGGAAGAAGGTCTTCACCGGCGGCGCGCCAAGATCCATCGCGGCCTCTTCCAGCGAGCGGTCGAACGTGATCAGGCGCGACTGCACGACGACCGCGACGAAGCACATGGTCAGGGTGATGTGGGCAAGCGTGACGGTGAGAAAGCCGCGGTCGAGACCGACGGCGACGAAGAGCAGCAGCAGCGACAGGCCGGTGATGACTTCCGGCATGACCAACGGCGCAAAGACCATGCCGGAAAACAGCATCCGGCCCTTGAAGCGCGTGTAGCGCGTCAGGGTGAGAGCCGCCAGCGTGCCGAGCACGGTCGCCACGGTGGCCGAGATGACGGCGACGCGAGCCGTTACCCAGGTGGCGTCCATGAGGCCCTGGTTGTGGAACAGCGAGACGTACCATTTGGTCGAGAAGCCGCCCCAGACGGTGACCAATTTCGACTCGTTGAAGGAGAAGACGACGAGCAGGACAATCGGCAGGTAAAGAAAGGCAAAGCCCAGCACGATCGAAGTGATGTTGAAGCGGCTCCAGGTCGGGTTCATTTGTCCTGCTCCTGGGCGCGGGCCTGGGCCCGCTGGAAGAGCATGATCGGCACGATCAGCAGCAACAGCAGGATGACGGCGACGGCCGACGACACCGGCCAGTCGCGATTGGCGAAGAACTCGTTCCACAGCGTCTTGCCGATCATCAGGGTCTGCGATCCGCCGAGCAGGTCGGGAATGACGAACTCGCCAACGGCGGGAATAAACACCAGAAGGCAACCGGCGATGACGCCGGGCAGCGACAGCGGAAAGGTGATCTTCCAGAAGGCGCTGGTCGGCGGGCAACCGAGATCCTTGGCCGCCTCGATCAGCGAATAGTCCATTTTCTCGAGGGCGGAATAAAGCGGCAGCACCATGAACGGCAGATAGGAATAGACGATGCCGATGAAGATTGCCGTGTAGGTGTTGAGGATGATCAGCGGCTGGCTGATGACGCCGGTGGCGAGCAGCAGCTGGTTGAGCAGCCCCTCGGGCTTGAGGATGCCGATCCAGGCGTAGACGCGGATCAGGAACGAGGTCCAGAACGGCAGGATCACCAGCATCAGCAAAGTCGGGCGCAGCATCGCCGGCGCACGGGCCATGCCATAGGCGATCGGGTAGCCGACAAGCAATGTCAGCACCGTTGAAATGGCGGCGACGACGACGCTCGTCACATAGGCGTTGATGTAGAGCGCGTCCTGCGTCAGCCATGTGTAGTTATCGATGCTGAGCTGTTTCAGCTGAGCGAAAAAACCGGAAAGCCCATCGCCGAAGCCAAGTACCGGCGCGTAGGGCGGTATGGCGATCGCCGTCTGCGACAGCGAAATCTTGAAGACGATGACGAACGGAATCAGGAAGAAGAAGACCAGCCACAGATAGGGGATGATGATGACAAGGCGGCCAACGACGGCCTCTCCCAGTCTGGCCAG
The DNA here is from genome assembly GCF_003997375.1 of Mesorhizobium sp. M5C.F.Ca.IN.020.29.1.1. NCBI lineage: Bacteria > Pseudomonadati > Pseudomonadota > Alphaproteobacteria > Hyphomicrobiales > Phyllobacteriaceae > Mesorhizobium > Mesorhizobium sp. M5C.F.Ca.IN.020.29.1.1. Next base: position 4,706 of record NZ_RZSW01000196.1, read on the forward strand.
GGCGGATTTGCCCGCATCGGCGGCCCGAGAGCTCGTTGCAGCGGTGACAGCGGCATTCGACATGACCGCCCCTATCGCGTCAGCACGACGCCGGCGTCCGGCCTGAACGACACCCAGGCACGGTCGTTCCAGCTCAGCGGATCCTCGGCGAGGCGGGCCGCGTTCATCGTGCTCGCCCGTACCACCTGGCCGTCGTCAAGCCTGACGTGATAGACGGTCATGTCGCCGAGGTAGGCGATATCGTAAACCTCGCCCTCGATGGCGTTAACGGCACCGGCCGGTCTCGTCGACGATATCTTGATCTTCTCCGGCCTGATCGCGAAGGCGACGGCCGCGCCGGTGGGGGGCGCATCACCGGCATTCTCCGTCCGAATCGTGATGCCGTTGCCCGCATCGATGCTTGCGCTGCCTGCCTCGCCATGCGCAATCTTGCCTTCGAACATGTTGACGTTGCCAACAAAGCCGGCGACGAAGCGGGAACCCGGCGCCTCGTAGACTTCGGCCGGCGTCGCCACCTGCATCACCTCGCCCTTGTCGATGATGGCGATACGGTCGGCCATGGTCATCGCCTCTTCCTGGTCATGGGTGACGACGACGAAGGTGAGGCCGAGTGACTGCTGCAGATCCATCAGTTCGAATTGCGTTTCCTCGCGCAGCTTCTTGTCCAGCGCGCCCAACGGCTCGTCGAGCAGCAGGACCTTCGGCCGCTTGGCGACCGAGCGGGCAAGCGCCACGCGCTGGCGCTGGCCGCCGGACAGTTGGTGCGGCTTGCGCTTGGCGAACTGCTCGAGCTTGACCAGCTTCAGCATCTCTCCAACGCGCGCCGCGATCTCGGGCTTCGGCATGCCGTCCTGCTTAAGGCCGAAAGCGATGTTGTTCTCGACCGTCATGTGCGGGAACAGCGCATACGACTGGAACATCATGTTGACCGGCCGCCGGTATGGCGGGATGCCGCGCAAATCCTGGCCATCGAGCAGGATGCGGCCGGCGGTCGGCTCCTCGAAGCCGGCGAGCATCCGCAAAAGCGTCGATTTTCCACATCCCGACGCCCCGAGCAGGGCAAAAAACTCGCGCTCGAATATGGTCAGCGACAGATTGTTGACGGCGGTGAAGTCACCGAACTTCTTGGTGACCTTGTCGAACTGGATGTATGGCTTGGCGTTCGGATCGTTCCACGGCGCGAAATCCCTGCGGATGCTGCCAAGCGATTTCATATCCCACTCCGTCCTGCGTTCTGTCTCCAGAAGACTTGACCCCGGCAGCACCTGCCGGGGTCGTTGATTGTCGCCTACTGCCCGGTGACGATCTTGGTCCAGGTGCGGGTGACGACGCGCTGGGTCTTGGAATCGTAGGGGGCGATGGTGAACAGCTTCGCCAGCGTCGCCTCGTCCGGATAGATCGCCGGATCCTCGAGTATCTCCTTGTCGATGAACTGCTGCGATGCCTTGTTGCCGTTGGCGTAGAAGACGTAGTTGCTCGACTTGGCGATCACTTCCGGCTTCATCATGTAATTCAGGAATTCATGCGCCTCGGCGACATGCGGCGCGTCGGCCGGGATCGCCATCTGGTCGAACCACATTTCGGCACCTTCCTTCGGCACGGAATAGCTGATCTCGACGCCACGGTTAGCCTCCGTCGCACGGTCGCGCGCCTGGAACACGTCGCCCGACCAGCCGACGGCCAGGCAGATGTCGCCATTGGCCAGTGCGTTGATATATTCCGACGAGTGGAACTTGCGGATGTAAGGCCTGATCTTCAGCATCAGTTCTTCCGCCTTGGCGAAATCGTCCGGCGACGTGGTCTCGGGATCGATGCCCAGATATTTGAAGGCGTTCGGGAGGATGTCGCTCGGGGAATCGAGGACATAGACGCCGCAATCCTTCAGCTTGGCCAGCTTTTCCGGGTTGAAGAATACGTCCCAGCTATCGATCTTGTCGGTGCCGAGCGCTTCCTGCACTTTCTTGACGTTATACCCGAGGCCGACCGTGCCCCACATGTAGTTGATCGAATATTCGTTGCCGGGATCGTACTTGGCTGTGCGCTCCGAAACGATGTCCCACATGTTGGAAATGTTGGGCAGCTTCGACTTGTCGAGCTTCTGGAACACACCTGCCTGGATCTGGCGTGCGAGGAAATTGGCGGTCGGCACGACGACATCGTAGCCGCTGCCGCCGGCAAGCAGTTTCGTCTCCAGGAGTTCGTTGGAATCGAAGGTGTCATAGGTGACCTTGATGCCCGTTTCCTTGGTGAAATCCTCGATGATCGAGCTGTCGATGTAATCCGACCAATTATAGACATTGACGACGCGGTCCTGGGCATGAGCGCCGAGGGTGAAAAGCGTCAGAAATGCCGAGGTCGCCGAAAGCCAGAATGCTTTGCGGGTCATGCGTCTCTCCTTTGATGAGTGTTCCATCGCCAACTCGTCGCGGGGCTGCGCGGCTGGGCGTTTGCTTCAGATTATTGAGCTTTCCGACAAGCGACAAGCGCGAACCGCCAACCCAATCGTGGTTCGATGCGCAGCGGCCAAGCCCCCCGTTCCTATGTCGTGATCCAGGTGGCATTCCGGCGCCGTCAAAGGCTCTCGCCACGGCGCGGGCAGGGATACGACGATGTTGTCCGGTCTCCGTCGGGCCGGAGGGGAGACTTGGCAAGATGAGCCTGTCTTGTTGTTGCCGTATTGGCAGCCTGCCCGCGCGGCTGCGCCATTGTCAATGGCTCATCTCGCTTTGGCGCGTGCGCTGCATCAATTAGGCGACGGCATGCCGGTGACACCCGGCCGCACGGGCCGCGCCTGACGCTTGAATTCGAGCCCGATATGGACGAGCAGCGCCGTGACCACGACCGTGCCGCCAAGGATGGTGCGTCCCGACGGCACCTCGGAATGGATGAGCCAGACCCAGATCGGGCCGAGGATCGGCTCGAAAGTGCCGAGCAGTGCAGCGACCGCCGCCGGAACAAGCCGGGCGCCGGTGGCGAAGAAGGCAAGGCCGAGACCTAGATTGACCACACCGAATGCAAAGAGGAAGCCCATGTCGCTGCTGGATACGCCGAATTGCGATGCCTGGGACGCCGCGAACGCGGCGGCAAGCATCGTGCCGAGGCAGGTCGCCGGCGTCATGCGCACATGGGCAAAGCGCCGCGTGATGACGGTGGCGATCGAAAACATCACAGCGATGAGCAGCGCCAAGCCGTCGCCGATGGGCGAAACAGCGCCATCGAGCGATTCCGATACCATGATGGCAACGCCGGCAATAACGGCTGCAATAGCCACCCAGGTTGCCAAGGCCACCCGTTCGCGAAACAGCACCCAGGCAAACAGCGCCGCCAAGAGCGGCACGCCGGCCTGCATCAAAAGGATGTTGGCGACAGTGGTATAGGCAAGCGCCACTACGAAAGAGGTCGATGCGGTGGCGAAGCAGAACGCCACGGCAAGGCCGGGCAGGCCCATGCCGCGGAACAACCTCACCGTGCCGTGCCAGCCGTCGCGCCAGACCATGAAGCAGATCAGGAAGGCGGCGGCCCAGACCGAGCGCCAGAACACCACCGTCCAGCTGTCGCCGGCGTCGATGAAGCGGGCGATGGCGCCGCCGAAACTCCACATCAGCGCCGACAGGAATATCAACAGGAAGCCGATACGCTCCTCACGCGGCGAGACGGCAGGCGAAACGGCGATCGGTGATGATGCGGTGTCGGTCATGGGCACGACTGTCGACGATTTCGGGGCGGCACGATGCGCAACGGACGCCAAGAACGTGCCTCATTGGCGTAACGCAAAGACCATTGCCAGGCGTGATCCAGCGGACGGCGACGGTTGTGGCAAGGACGGCAGGTCGCCTGCCAAGGCCTCACTGAAAATCGAAGGCGCTTAGTCCGGTCACCATCTCGTCGAGACCGAGCGGGCGCGTCACCGGCGGCTCGGCGCGGGCCAGGCAGCCGATGCGTTCGCACAGCCGGCAGGCGGGGCCTATCGGCGTGGCCGGATTGGTGCCCTGTCCGGCTTTTCCTGTCGCTGCGGCAGCCGGCCCCGGCAGTGCCGCGCCATAGACGATCTCGTCACGAAAGCCGATGTCGCAGCCCAACAGAAGTGCGGTACGGCGCGGGCGCTCCGAAAATGAGCCTTGCGGTCCTTCGAGCGTGCGGGCGACGCAGAGGAATTCGGCGCCGTCGGGCATTTCCACCGCCTCGACGAAGATCTGGCCGGGCTGAGTAAAGGCGGCATGCACGGGAAGCTTCGGACAATTGCCGCCGAAGCGGCTTTGCGGAAAGCCCTGGCTGCCCGCTTTGCGGAAGCGGTTGCCGGCATTATCAACCTCGAGCATGAAGAACGGCACGCCCGGCGTGCCCGGCCGCTGCAGCATGGTCAGGCGGTTCGCCGCCTGCTCGAAGGAGACGCCGAAGCGCGAGCGCAGCACGTCGATGTCGTAACGGGCGCGGTGTGCTGCCGCGTGAAAGGATTGATAGGGCATCATCAGCGCATGGGCGGCGTAGCGGCCAAGCTCGAAGCGGGCGAGCCGGCGAGCTTCATCCGTGCTCAGCTTCAGCGCCTGGATCTCGCCTGCCACCGCGACCGTCATGCGGATCAGACAGGCCTCCATCGCCACCTCGCGCAACTGGTCGAATGGCGACAGGCGCTCGGACAGAAAAAGACGCTGCGAGTGGCGGTCGTAGCGGCGGCGCCAGTTCGGCATGGTGGCGACCGGCAGCACCTTGACGACGATGCCGTATTCGCGCTTCAGCCAGGCCTTCAGCGCACTGAACAGATCGTCGCCGGGATCGAGCACCGACGTGAATGCCTCGGCTTCCGCTTCGAGCGCAGCAAAATGGTTCGGCCGGCGCTCGAAAATCTCGTGCACCTCGTCGATCGGCAAGCGGGCGCCGGAGAGTGCCGTCGCTTTGCCCTCGCGCGCGAGAAGCTCGTTGAGGTCGGAAAGGCGCTCGGCCTGCTCGCGATAGGCGCGGAACAGTTTTATCACCGCGGCGGAAGCGTTGGGCGCCGCCTCGGCAAGCTCGATCAGCTCCTGGTCACCTGGCAATTCGCCGACCAGCAGCGGATCTGAAAACACCTCCTTCAAGGCGGCGACCGAGCCTCTCGCCTCGCCCTGCAATTCATGCGGGTCGACCTTGTAAACAGAGGCCAGCCTCAGGATCAGCTGGACCGTCAGCGGCCTCTGGTTGCGCTCGATGAGATTGAGATAGGACGGCGAGATGCCGAGCCCTTCGGCCATCGCCGTCTGGGTCAGGCCCTTGGCGCTGCGGATACGGCGGATGCGCGGCCCGGCGAAGATCTTCTGGTCAGCCACTCGACTGTCCTTGACAGAAATTTACATGACTTCCGTACGCAGATGGCCATGTCGGCGTTTTACAATCGCGACAAAATTACAGCGCCTAGCTGTCAAACACAACACAGGTTTTCACTTATTTTCCCGCCAATCTTCTGGTTTTCCTCGCCTGTTTCGCGCTGAAATGTAAATGCTGTCACACCAAAACGGCGCGGAATTCTCCATGAGGCGGCGTTTCCATCCCAGCAGCGATTTACCCGGAGTGACCAAATGACCGATTTTTACAACCTCGTCCCCTCGGCGCCGGAAGGCCGCTTCGACGGCATCGAGCGGCCCTACTCGCCAGAGGACGTGAAGCGGCTGCGCGGTTCGGTCCAGATCCGGCAGAGCCTCGCCGAAATGGGCGCCAACCGGCTCTGGCAGCTCATCCACGAGGAGGACTTCGTCAACGCGCTCGGCGCCATGTCTGGCAATCAGGCGATGCAGCAGGTCCGGGC
>NZ_RZSW01000197.1:0-10426 GCF_003997375.1 Mesorhizobium sp. M5C.F.Ca.IN.020.29.1.1
AGATAAGATGCGTCATGGTTGACGACGATGGGGCTAATAGCGTTGACCATGGGTACCTTGGCCTGTTCGATTGCCATAACCCGGCCAGGTGCCGGTTGTACTTTCAGCCGCAGACCTCGCGCGCCTATGAGTGCGGAACCGGCCTCGTCGGTGGGGCAGCTGAAGCGCCACGAGTTCAGATGCTCGCTGGATCGACCTCCCCGACGAGGCCGAGAGGCTCCGCAAACTCGCATCTACCGCCATGTCAAGGCAACGGACCGCTCTCTCCAATTACCTTACTGCGAGTTACGACATTACAGTCTGCTGCGGCGGTTTTACACTCGGCGTTTCCGATCCCGACGACTGCGCGAACTGTCTCGCGTCAGGCGTTCGAGGCTTTTGTGATCACGCTCGCAAGAAGTCTACATACTTTGGAGATGAGGAAGTCTGCATAAGGCCGGCTCATTGTGGCGGTGCATTGCCCAACGACGGAAGTTACATCGCGGAGAAAGGTGCCTATCAATGGATCTGGATGTTCCGAGTCCCTGGAGCGAAAAGTATGCTGAACAGGCTGTCAAACGCCCGGCCAAAATTAGTTTACAGATAGAGACGGTTATTTCAACGGATCGAAGCGGAGTAGTTTGAGAATGGAACAAGTTTCCGGTGCTTCCAAAGCATTGCTGAGTGTCGTAAAGACTTCACTTGAGCCTTCGTATCGGATATTTTGCTTCCCGCATGGGGGTGGTAGCGTCAATTCGTTCCGTACTTGGTCTGAGTATCTCCCCGAAGACGTTGAGCTAATTTGCCTGGATCTTCCAGGGCGCGGCAAACGGTCAGCGGAGGCCGCTATCCGCAGCATGGACGTGTTAGTACCCATGGTCACTGAGGCGCTCCGCGGGTACAGCGACCGGCCTTTTATTTTCTTCGGTCATAGCGTAGGTGCCCTCGTGGCTTACGAGATCGCCCGCTCCCTCGAGAAGGTCGGTCGGCCATCTCCCTTCCATGTTGTCGTGTCCGCTCACAAGTCGGCGGATGTGCCGGCGGATGAGCCGCCCATGTATATATACGCGGATGACAAGTTGACCGATGTGGCCCGGAGCCTTGGTTTGGTCCCCAAGGAGGCGCTGGCAAATGAGGAACTCCTTCATAACTTCATCTTGCCTCCAATGCGGGCCGACTTCGAACTTGCGGAGACCTACGACCGGAACTTGCCAACGCCCCTCGGCGCGGCGATCACAGCAATGGGGGGAGTTCAAGACGAAACGATCAATGCCAATGACCTAGACGAATGGCGTCGGCTCACGACGTCGCGCTTCGCCCGGATTCTGTTTGGTGGTGATCACTTTTACACCCATTCTACGACTGAGGATGTGGTGGCTACCCTCCTGCGTGAAGTTGGGGAAGTAAAGGCACAACTCCCAGCCTCCATTCGAATTGGCGAGGCCCTACCTTATCCCGAACTACCACTGCATGATCAATTCCGCAAACAAGCGACCCTTAATCCGGACGCCCCTGCCGTCGTCTCACAGAATGGGATCTTAACATACCGTGAGCTCGACGATCTGAGCGAGAATTTATCCAGACACCTCCTCGGCCACGGTCAGGGCCGAGGTTCGCATATCGGTATCCTGATGGATACTTCACCTGAATACGCTGTTGCGCTATTCGGCATTCTAAAGACAGGGGCGGCCTACGTCGTGCTTGACAAAGCTCAGCCCGTTGCGGCGCTAAAGCGGATACTTGAGAAGGCATGCGTCGAAATCGTTGTCACCAAGAACCGTTTCGCAGCGAGCCTCCCGCCTGACTGGTCGGGTCTTGCGCTGTCGCTCGACGAGGGTTGGGAAGTGCAGCTCGGCAAAGCCGGTCCGGCCAATCCCCAAGCAGTGGATATCGATGCGCCGGCCCAGATTGTATTTTCGTCCGGCACGACTGGTGAACCGAAGGGGATCGTCTGCCCCCACCGAAGCGCTGTATGCTCATACGAGTGGCGCTATCACACCCTGCCATACGCGCCTGATGAGCGCGAGGGGGTTAATATCTTCTTAGTCTGGGAGATAATGCGGCCGATCCTCGCCGGAATGCCTGCCTATCTGATACCTGACGACGTTATCTACGATCCGCATCAGCTGGTCGAATACTTGGAACGAAATCGAATTTCCCGAACATTATTAACCCCTTCACTGCTGGATGTGCTTCTCAGCAGCGGCTTCCTCGACCTCCCCTCCCGCCTTCCGGATCTCCGATTGATTTACCTATCAGGCGAGGTGGTAACAGCAGCGTTGCTTGCGCGTGTGAAGGATACGCTGCCGCGTGTCAAAATTATCAACCACTACAGCGTAGCGGAGACATATGATGTCACGCATATTGACTTGAGCGAGATCGATCCTGCGACAACACAAAAGGTCGTACCGGTCGGTCCACCTCAGCACAATGTCAGTGTCTATGTCCTCGGGGAGCAGCGCGATCCCGTGCCACTGGGCTTCTTGGGCGAGATCTTCGTCGGCGGCGATGCATTGAGTCACGGATATCTCAACAGCCCGGAAATGACACAGGAAAGGTTCTTTCCTGACCCGTTCCGCGCTGATGGCAGGATGTTTCGCACTGGCGATCTTGGCCGCATGCTGCCCGGCGGCCAGTTGGAGATTATTGGGCGCTGCGCTTTCATGGTGAAGATCCGGGGATACAGCATCGTCCCCGGATCTGTGGAAGCTGCTTTGCTCCGGTACACCGGGGTCTGCTCCGCCGCCGTATTGCCGGAGCTCGATTCGACGACCGGCCAGCCTTATCGACTGATCGCCTATGTAGTCTTGCGGAATGGGTGCAAGGGCTGGGAGGCACCCTTGCGGGCGCATTTGAAATCTGAGCTGCCGCACTACGCAATCCCTTCTGACATCATCGCAGTGATGGAATTGCCCATTGCGGCCAACGGAAAACTTGATCGGTCGCGCCTCCGCGAGCTGGCGAAAGAGGCGTCGGCTTCACTGACAGGTGCCGACCGGGTCGAATCGGCACTCCGCGCAGCTTGGCATGACCTTCTCCGGGCTGAAGTTGCTGATCCGAGCGACAACTTTTTCGATTGCGGCGGACACTCCCTTCTGGCTGCCCGTCTCAGCACGCAGCTTCGTGAGAGTCTGAAGGTCGAGCTCCGCGTAGTGGAAGTCTTCCTCAATCCGACTTTTAAAGAGCTGGTCGCACTTCTCCGCAAGCGCCGCGGCGAGCAGGAGCACCCCCAAAAACGTAAGCTCCCCAGAACACCGCCAACCTCGCCGGCGACGGCGCACACCAAGGCGTTAGACGGGCGGCGCGGTCCCGGTATGGACATTGCGGTGATTGGTATGGCCGGGCGTTTCCCAGGAGCGGAGACAGTCGACGAGCTCTGGGAGGACCTGTGCCAAGGCATCTGCTCGATTGCCGCGCTCTCCGAGCAGGAACTCAAGGCCCGGGGCATTCCGGAGGCTGTGCTGAAGCGCTCCGATTATGTGCGCGTGGGCGCACACCTCAAAGATGTGGACCTTTTCGATCCGGATTTCTGGAAGCTCTCAAGGCGTGAGGCAACGCTGATGGACCCGCAGCATCGCCTCTTCCTCGAATGCTGCTGGAAGGCACTCGAGTCGGCCGGATATCCGCCAACCCAGCATGAGGGCCGGACTGGGGTGTTCGCAGGTTCATTCCTCCCCCTCTATCTACTACACCATTTGAAGGGGGGCGGCCTTACCAATCCCGCCAACGCCCCGCTCGCTTTCCTGACGGAGCTCGGCAACGACAAGGACTATCTTGCCTCGCGCGTGTCCTACATGCTGGACCTCAGCGGCCCAAGTATTGCGGTACAAACCTCATGCTCAACTGGACTAGTGGCGATCGCGGTTGCGGCTCAGTCGCTAGCGGGTGGCTATTGCGACATGGCGCTGGCAGGCGCGGCGAGCATCACCTTCCCGCAAGCGGGGTATCAGTATGTCAAGGACTTCATCAATTCTTCGGACGGTGTTTGCCGGACCTTTGATGCCGATGCCAATGGCACGGTGCTCGGAGATGGGGTAGGGGTCGTGGTTCTCAAGCGCCTCGAAGATGCGCTTGCGGCGGGCGACCCGATCCGCGCAGTGGTAAAAGGATGTGCCATTAACAACGATGGCCGCGCCAAATCGTCCTTCTCGGCGCCTAGCGCGCGAGGCCAGGCCGCTGTTGTGCGCCAAGCACTTGCCTCCGCGGCACTCGGCGCTGAAGACGTGGAATACATTGAAACTCATGGCACTGGCACCAAGGTCGGCGACCCGATCGAGGTCCGCGCTCTGGCAGAGGCTTATGGGGGCCGAATGGGCAACACCTGTGCGCTTGGGTCAATTAAACCGAATATCGGCCATGCCAACATAGCCGCAGGGGTCGCAAGCTTTATCAAGACAGTTCTCACCCTTCAGCATGGGGTAATTCCACCGACCATCAACATCAATCGGCTGAACGATGATCTGGGTCTGGAAGACACGCCCTTCTTCGTCAATGAGCAGCTTAGACCTTGGCCCCGTCCGCAAGGACGCCCTCGAACTGCCGGTGTCACTTGCCTCGGAATCGGCGGAACCAATTGCCATGTCGTGCTGCAGGAATGGAACGGCGACAGCGCAAGGGCTTGGCCCGGATCGGTCACGCGGGGATCTCACGCCCTTTGCCTATCTGCAAAGACCTCCTCGGCGCTAAGCCGGGCCTGCCGGAATCTAGCCGTGTTCCTGCGTCGCAACCGCGAGATTGATCTCGGTGACGTCGCCCACACGCTACGGGTGGCGAGATGCCAATTCGATCATCGAACCGTCGTGGTGGCGCGCAACTTGGACATGGCCATCGCGAAGTTGGAAGAAGCGGGGGATCGTGCGGCTGATCGGACCCTTTCCCCGCCGTCGATTGGGTTCATGCTGCCGGGCAGCGGAGTGCAGCACACGCGAATGTTCAAGGATTTATTTGATCACGTGCCGGACTTTCGCAATGCTTTCCTGGCTTGTGCGGCCGCTAGTCGCCCTGTTCTGGATCGTGACCTGGAGACGGTCATGTTTGGGGGCGACGACGTCTACGCGACCGCTTCCTTCGAAGAAATCAGTGTCATAATTTTCTCCGTGCAATACTCCATGGCGCGTTTGCTAGAACTGTTTGGTGTGCGTCCCGATTATCTGGTCGGACAGAGCATGAGCGAATACGTCGTGGCCACCCTAGCGGGCATTCTGACAGTGGAAGATGCTGTTGGGCTGACGGTCGTTCGGAGCCGCGCGATGGCGAATGTTGGTATCGACGGTGCTATGCTTGCGGCCAGATGCGGCTCCAACGAGGCTGAGCGTATCCTAACGGAGGACGCTTGGCGTGATCGAGCTGAAGCTGGCGAGATCAGCGTCGGTGTCGTGAATTCAAATACCAGCGTCGTGTTCACCGGCAAGCGGGAACTTCTCGAAAGGCTTCAAGGGAGGCTCGAACAGCTACAGATTCCCAACCACCTCCTTAATACAGCTGGCGTCCCCGGCCATTCTCCGTTGATGGAACCGGCGACTAGTATCATCGACGCGCAGGTCCGCATCCTCGAAAAGCGTCTGCCGAAGGTCGCCATTGCTCTGAATTCAGGATCCCTGCATGGGGTGAAAGTGCCCTTACCGGAGAGCCACTGGAGTGGGCAAGCAACTGGGACTATCCGATTTGATCGCTCTATCCAGACCATGGTCGCGGCTGGTGTAACTGCACTCATTGACCTTGGCCCTTCGCGCAATCTGGCGCGTTTCGCACATGGAGCGATCAACCCAAAGGATCGCAAGACCAGCATCCCATCGATTGTCCCAGCCGCGCGCGACGAGAATGATGAAGAGTCCACTGACCGGCATGTCCTTCTGGAATGCCTTGGGGCACTCTGGGCCGCGGGTGTTCCGGTGGATTGGAAGCGGGCCAGTGATCAATTGGAACCGTTCGGTACTCGCCGGCGCCTCCCCCTTCCAACGTACTCGTTTGACGGTCACCGTTGCTGGCCGGAGGATCAGCCTGCTGGTGCCGCGCTTCCGCAGCTCGGGGAGCGAGAACGGCACAAGGCGGAAGTGTTCAGCTATGCGCAGACTTGGACAGAGAAAATGCTTCCCCCCACGGCTCCCAGTGGCGGAAGTACAAAGGCGCTACGTTGGCTGCTGCTCGCTGATCGGCCGTTTGGTGAGGTGGAGCGCGTGGGAGACGTGCTGGCAAACAGCATCACGCGGCAGTTGGAGGATGCGGGTCATGAAGTTGTCCGTGTTTGCCGACGAGCCAAATCCTCAAATTCGCCCCCGAAAATCAATGGGTCTACAATTTTCATTGATCCCACCCGAGAAGGCCTGAAGGCGTTCTTCGAGGCCGAGATTGCTTCGGAGCGCCCCGTTAACCGCATTCTCTGCCTCTGGCACCTGAGCGGCACAGCGGACGCGTGTGGGGATCCGGGCACGGTGCAGACCAATCTTTTGCGGAGCTACGACGCTATACTCGATTTGGCCAGAGTTCTTTCCGCTCTGGCGCTCCAGACTCCGGTCGATCTCTGGATCGTTGGTGACCGGAGCGTTCAAGTCGATGAGGAACCGGTAGATCCCGAAAAAGCGTGCGTCTTCGGGCCCGCCATCGTGCTATCGCAGGAGAACCCAATGGTCGATTGCCGGGTTGTTGATCTGAATATCGACGACCCGAATATAGGCTATCAGCTAGGGGCTGAAATCGGGCGTGACGTGCCTGGTCCCGATGCGATCGTCGCGCTCCGCGGGAATCGACGGTGGACGCCTCATTTTTCCCAAGTGAGTCTCGCTTCGCAGGTTTCCGGACGGGAGATCCTGCCGCCTAGTGGCGTCTATCTGGTCACGGGAGCTCTGGGGCGGATCGGCCTGTCCTTGACAGAGCATCTCGTAAGCCTTGGTGCGACAGTTGTGGCGATAACCCGCCCCGGCGTGCCCGATCATTTGAGTTCAGGGCACGTGGATTCCGATGAGGATGGCTGGACACGCCGACTGAGCGCCCTTCACGATGCAAAAGGTCAGGTGATTCTTCGTCAGGCCGTCCTATCCGATTTCGACAGCCTGTCGGACGCGCTTGACACAACGGTTCGCGAATTCGGGCGAATCGACGGGATTTTTCACGCCACGGGGGCCGCCGATGTGAACTTCCTTTCAGGGGTGAAGGACACGACCTCTGCTAGCGAATTCGCCTCCGAAATTGTGGCGACACGCAACCTTTATGGTGCGATCGAGCGGGTACAGTGCACCCACAGGCAATCACCGGAGTTCGTGTTCCTCTTCTCGTCCCTTGCGTCGATCCTCGGGGGACCGACAATGGCTGCGCACGCAGCGGCCAACAGTTTCATGGACGCATTTGCACGCCAGGTGCAGGGCAAACTGGGTGTCCGGTGGATCAATTCCAAGTGGGAAGACTGGGATTGCTCCTTCGATGAGCGGGTGACTGCCGCGTACCAGACATGTCAGGCGAAAGATTTGCCACTCAGTTCCGACGAGGGCATCGATGTCATCAAGCGCATACTGGCGACCGTCGACAACGGCCAGGTGATTGTAGCGACCCGGCCCTTGCCTCCTCGCGTGAGTCAATGGGTCGACCAGGTCCGGATAATCACGCCGGAACAGCAGCCGGACCAAGCTAGAAAATCGCCGCCCGGAGAAGTCAGAACAAGCGAGGACATCACGTTGAGGCACGCCGATCCGAAGGGCCTTTTCCTGGATGAAGTCAGGTCTCTTTTCGGCGCCACAGAAATAGAATTGGACGACAACTTCTTTGATGTTGGGGGGGACAGCCTACTCGCCGCAGAACTTCAAGCCCACTTGAAGAAGAGCGACCATTGGGGGGCGCCGAAATTGGATGAGATAATCAACGCTCCGACATTCCGCGCCCTCTATGAGAGGATATCCGCGGAAGGGTCCCGGTGATCAATCGATCAAATCCCACAGGAAACATTCTGGACAACTGGAATGTTAGGGATCACCGTCCCGCAAAGAGTGAGCAGACTTAGTCGACCGTGAACTATCCGCAAGCCACTGATCTGGCATGTTGATTGAGGCGGATAGCGGCTTTGGAATTGCAGGATTCGCGGTTTATGAGCGCTGTTTTCCTGCAATTCGGTTTTGCGATTCCCTTGTGCTGCGGAGCGTGATTGAACTAAACCGCTGCCGCGGTAGCTGATGCGGGGTCTGGCCTGAGGAGGCCCCTGTCTGAGAAGATTTGGTGTCGAGCCAACCTTCCAGACAGGAGAACCCCAGATGGCCCAGATAAGCCCTCTGCGTCAGCGGATGATTGAAGATCTGACGATCCGCAATTTGTCACCGGAGACCCAGCGATCCTACGTGCATCACGTGGCGAAGTTCAGTCGATTTTTTGGACGATCACCCGATCAACTGGGATACGAAGAGGTGCGCGCCTATCAGGCCCACTTAGTGGGCCGAAGGGTCTCGTGGGGCGCGTTGAACCAGACCGTTTGCGCCTTGCGTTTCTTCTACGGCGTGACGCTGGGTCGATCTGATCTGCCTGAGCGGAATCGCTTACCTGCCGCGCAACAGTCCCGACTTCAATCCGATTGAGAACGCCTTCGCCAAACTCAAGGCACTGCTGCGAGCAAAGGCCGAGAGAACCATCGAGGCTCTGTGGGACGCGGTCGGCGCGGTCGTCGACCTCTTCACCCCAGCCGAATGTGCCAATTACTTCAAAGCCGCAGGATATGAACCGGATTAAACAGGACGTGCTCTAGAAACCGTTCTAACGCTGGCTCCGGTGGTCCGCAGGCACTGCAGCCACGGCTGCCGATTCCCCCTGCGGCGCACACTGCGTCGGCTTGCCGTCAAATGGTTGCTGCAGCTTAGCGTGCTATGACAAGAGTACGGACTGAGCTTTACCCCCTGTGCGCACGGCAGCAGCGCGGCAGCGTTCTGTCTGGCAGGCAACATCGCAGCGCCGAATACAGAGATTCGTCCGATCGGTGATTGTGCCGCCCTGCGCGATGAACTGCTCAACGAGACGCTGTTTACTTGGCTGGCTCAGGCGCGCGCAGCCATCGCTCTGCGACGCGCCGACTACAACACCGCGCGGCCGCACTCCCAAATCACCTAACAGACACCGGCCGGAGTTCGCCACTACCTTCAGTCCGCGACGGTCGCTCGCGCTGCGCTATGCAAAAGGCTCCGCACCAGCGCCCGTCGCGTCACCCGCCCAGCAGGGCACAACCCACACCGGAAACGAACTCAAAACCGGATAGAAACTGTGGGCAAGGTCAGCCGCGAATAGCGTCTTCGATCTTGTGGAATTCGGCCAGTCGCGAGGGATTCGCTGGCAAATCGGTGCGGCACGGGCTGCCGCCAGCTCATAAAAGCAAGCTGCACTTGAGCGTGCGGTCACGCCAAAGCGAAATTAAATCATTTGCTGGATTACATTTTTTCACAATTCCGAGCCTGTTGACTGTGGTATCCAATGCTCAGGTAGCAGCGTCCAGCCAAAGCTCTGGTAGCAAAGCGTGCGAATTTTGCTATGTCCAGAGTGCGAATTTGTTATGCCAATCGCTACGCGTCTCCTGCAGATCGCAAAAGTCATTTGGCTGCTCGATCAATAACAAACTGGCTGACTCCGTACCGCGTCTTGCCGTGCTTTGAGCCA
Source organism: Mesorhizobium sp. M5C.F.Ca.IN.020.29.1.1 (assembly GCF_003997375.1). Lineage (NCBI taxonomy): Bacteria > Pseudomonadati > Pseudomonadota > Alphaproteobacteria > Hyphomicrobiales > Phyllobacteriaceae > Mesorhizobium > Mesorhizobium sp. M5C.F.Ca.IN.020.29.1.1. The sequence goes on from NZ_RZSW01000197.1 coordinate 9,601, forward strand.
ACGAGGTCATAAAGAAGGCCAAGAGAGGAGAACTACGATGAGCAAATGGGGTGAACATTGGAACCCAGCTTTGACTGTAAGCCGAAGGAGCGTCCTCAAATCCGCGGCCGCGGTTGGGGCGCTGGCGATCACTTCATCAGGCGCGACACTTTCCGTCGTCGCTCAAGAATCCGCCCCCAAGAGGGGAGGGCATTTCAAGCTCGGGGTCGCGGCCGGCGCCACGTCCGACTCCCTTGATCCAGGAACCTACACGAACTCATTCACAGAACTATTTGGCAAAACCCTGCACGGTTATCTCACAGGAATAGACGCCGACGGGAAGGTTAACGGCGAAATCGCGGAATCCTGGGACGTGTCGAAAGACGCCAGGACGTGGACCTTTAAGCTGCGGAAAGGCATCGAATTCCACAACGGCAAAAGCTTAGATGCCAAGGATGTCCTCGCCTCGATTAACCATCATCGAGGGGAGCAATCCAAGTCAGGCGCGAAGCCCATCGTGGATCCGGTCGAGGAGATCCGTGCGGACGGTCCCGGGACGGTGGTCTTTGTCTTGAAAGACGGCAACGCAGATTTTCCGTACCTTCTTGAAGATTTCCACTTGGCAATCGTACCAGCGAAGGACGGAAAGGCAGACGTCTCCGGAGTTGGAGCTGGAGGTTATGTGCTCGACAACATTGACTACGGCGTCAAAGGCACCGGCAAACGTTTCGCCAATTATTGGAAATCCGATGCGGCCTGGTTTGATTCGTTCGAGGCTCTTGCCATACATGATGTCACAGCGCGCACAAATGCGCTGGCAACAGGCCAGATCCACGCGATGGAACGA
>NZ_RZSW01000198.1:0-10414 GCF_003997375.1 Mesorhizobium sp. M5C.F.Ca.IN.020.29.1.1
GTCCAGCAGGGCGATACGCTGTCGGCGATCGCCAGGAAGACCGGCGTCGGCGTGGTTGCGTTGAAGCAGGCGAACGGCATGCAAGACGGTCTGCTCAAGATCGGCCAGACCCTGAAGGTGCCGGCCGGCGGAACCGCGACGGTTGCCGGTGCCAAGCCGGCAAAGGTCGATCCGGTAACGACTGCCACCACCCCGCCTGCGGCAAAGACCACGCCGTCGGAGACGCTGGCCGCCTACACGCCGCCGAGGAAGGATGCCAAGGTCATCCAGCAGGCCGAGGACGACGACGCGGTGGCGCCAAACGCCACCGGTATCGGCAAGATGCGCTGGCCGGTACGCGGCCGCGTGATCTCCAGCTTTGGCGGCGGCAAGGATGGTGTCGACATCGCGGTGCCGGAAGGAACCCCGGTCAAGGCGGCCGAGAACGGTGTCGTCATTTACGCCGGCGATGGCCTCAAGGAATTCGGCAATACGGTGCTGGTGCGCCACGAGAACGGGTTGGTCACTGTCTATGGCCATACCCGCTCGATCGAGGTCCAGCGCGGCCAGAAGGTTAAGCGCGGCCAGGAAATCGCGCAGTCCGGCATGAGCGGTACCACCGACTCGCCGAAACTGCATTTCGAAGTGCGCAAGAATTCGGCGCCGGTCGATCCTTCGACCTATCTTGAATAAAGAAAGTCGATCCTTCGACCTACAAAAGAAAAGTCGATCCGTCGACCTATCTCGAATCGAACAAGAAAAGCAACTGCGCGCCGCCTGACCTCCAGTCCGGCCCGCCGGCTCAGCCCGCTCCGCAAGGGGCGGGCTTTTTCAGTCTTCGTCCCTAATCTTTGAGCGATTTGCCGAGCCGGCCTGCCAGATCCTGGGTGAATTGCCAGGCAACGCGGCCCGAACGGCTGCCGCGCGTCGTCGCCCATTCCAGCGCCTCGGCGCGCAGCGTCTCGGGATCGATGGCAAGGCCGTGGTGGCGGACATAGCCGTCGACCATGTCGAGATACTCGTCCTGCGAGCATTTGTGGAAGCCGAGCCAGAGGCCGAAACGGTCGGACAGCGAGACTTTTTCCTCGACCGCCTCTGACGGGTTGATGGCGGTCGAGCGCTCATTGTCGATCATGTCGCGCGGCAGTAGGTGCCGCCGGTTTGAAGTGGCGTAGAAGATAACATTGGCCGGGCGGCCCTCAACGCCGCCTTCCAGCGCCGCCTTCAGCGACTTATAGGACGTGTCGTCGTGGTCGAAGGAGAGATCGTCGCAAAACAGGATGAATCGGTAAGGTGCTACCTTCAGCAAATTCATCAGCTTCGGCAGCGTGTCGATGTCCTCGCGATGGATCTCGATGAGCTTGAGCGGCAGGTCCAGCTTTGCCGAGGCATTGACCGCCGCATGCACGGCCTTGACCAGCGAGGACTTGCCCATGCCGCGTGCGCCCCACAACAGCACGTTGTTGGCTGCGTAACCGGAGGCGAAGCGCTCGGTGTTGTCGACCAGTATGTCGCGGACGCGGTCGACGCCGCGGATCAGGCCGATGTCGACGCGGTTGACCTTGAGCACCGGCTCCAGATAGCCGGGATCAGCCTGCCAGACGAAGCAATCGGCCTCGCCGAGGTCGGTTTCCGGCACCGGCGGCGGGGCGAGGCGGGCGACCGCCTCGATCAGACGGTCTAGCTTCTTGTTCAGGGCTTCAATGGTGCTGTCGCTCATTTCTTGTCTTTTTGTTTTTGCATTCAGGAGTGTGACAACGGAACCTATTCGATTCCGGCGGTTTCGGACCGGCTCCAACCTTTTGTTAGAGCAGGATCTTTTCCGAAACCGCGCTCCATTTTTTGGGATCATGCTCTAACACGGCTCAACCAGCCGGAAAAGCAGCTGAAATGCCTGGCCGCAGTTGCATTGGTAACTTTACCGACTATATTCCGGCCAAATTTCACGGGGCCGCCAAATTTCCCTAGGACGGTTTGGCGGCTGTTTTTCAAAATTCAGGAGTACTTCGATGTTCGTGACACCGGCATATGCCCAAGGCGTCGGCACCTCCCCGGATATGTTCATCAGCATTTTGCCGTTTGTTCTGATTTTCGTGATCATGTATTTTCTGATCATCCGGCCGCAGCGCACACAGTTGAAGAAGCGCGGCGAGATGCTGGCGGCGGTTCGTCGCGGCGACACGGTCATCACTGGCGGCGGTTTCGTCGGCAAGGTGACCAAGGTGATCGACGACAACGAGCTCGAGATCGATCTCGGCGGTGGCACCAAGGTAACGGCGCTGCGCTCGACGATCGCCGATGTGCGCGTCAAGGGCGAGCCGGTGGCGAACCAGAACGCCAAGAAATAACCGACATTTCTGGCGGAGCGATCCGCGGATACGCCCCCTGACGGACGACGCCATTTGCTGTATTTCTCGCGCTTCAAGATGACTCTGATCTGGGTAGCCGTGGCGATCGCAGGGGTTCTTGGTGCGCCCAGTCTTTTCGCCGCCAGTCCGCTCGCCAAGCAGCAGCCCGACTGGATGCCAAAACTCGAAAGGGCAATCGGCCTTGATCAACACGGCGGTTCGCACATCCTGCTCAGCTTGGATCTGGACGATTTGATCAAGGGCAGGCTGGAGACGACACGCGATGAAATCAGGTCATTGCTGAAGAAAGCCCGATGGCAGGACCAAAGTGACTGACCCGTGCTCGATAATTGCCCATGTGCGGACCAACGGCGAGCCGCTGGCGAACCAGAACGCCAAGAAATAACCCGATTCCAGGCGGAACGATCCGCCAGAATGCCCTGACGGACGACGCCATATGCTTTATTTCTCGCGCTTCAAGATGATCCTGATCTGGCTTGCCGTGGCCGCCACAGTGATCCTCGCCGCGCCCAATCTTTTCTCTGCCAGTACGCTGGCCCAGCTTCCTAACTGGGTGCCGAAGCGCCAGATGACGCTTGGCCTCGATCTGCAGGGCGGCTCGCATATCCTGCTCAGGATGGATCCGAACGACCTGACCAAAGATCGGCTGGAGACGACGCGCGACCAAATCAGGACACTGCTGCGCGACGCCAAGATCGGCTACACCGGTCTTGCCGGATCAGGCCGGACCGTGCAGGTCCGCATCACCGATCCCGGCCAGGTCGATGCCGCCAAGACGGCGCTGAAGACATTGACCGATCCGGTGGCCGCCGGCCTGTTCAGCGGCGGCTCCGTCCAGGAGATGTCGCTGGATGATTCCGAACCTGGCCTGCTCAAATTCACCGTCACCGATGCCGGCATCAAATACCGGACGTCGACGGCGCTGGCGCAGTCGCTCGAGGTCGTCGAGCGCCGCGTGAACGAACTCGGCACTACCGAGCCGATCGTGCAACGCCAAGGCGACGACCGCATTCTGGTCCAGGTGCCGGGCCTGCAGGATCCGCAAAGGCTGAAGGACATTCTTGGCCAGACCGCCAAGCTGACCTTCCAGATGGTCGACCAGTCCATGCCGGTGCAGGACGCGCTCAACGGCCGTCCGCCGGCGGGATCATCGGTTCTGTATTCGCAGGATGATCCGCCGGTTCCGTATCTGATCGAGAACCGCGTCATCGTTTCGGGCGAAAATCTCGTCGATGCGCAGGCGACGTACAACTCCCAGACCAACGAGCCGGTGGTTTCGTTCACGTTCGATTCCAAGGGAGCGGCGCGCTTCGGCCAGGCGACCTCACAAAACGTCGGCAAGCTGTTTGCCATCATCCTCGACAATCAGGTGATTTCGGCGCCGCAGATCCGCGAACCAATCCTTGGCGGCAGCGGCCAGATCTCGGGCAACTTCACCGCCGAGAGCGCCAACGACCTCGCCGTGCTGTTGCGTGCCGGCGCGCTGCCGGCGACGCTGACGGTGATCGAAGAGCGCACGGTAGGCCCTGGGCTCGGCGAGGATTCCATTCACGCCGGCAAGGTCGCCGGCGTGATCGGCTCCATCCTCGTCGTCGTATTCATGTTCGTGGCCTATGGCTTCCTCGGCTTCATTGCCAACATCGCGCTGGCGGTGCATGTGGCAATGATCATCGCGTTGTTGTCGTTGCTCGGCGCGACACTGACATTGCCGGGCATCGCCGGTATCGTGCTGACCATCGGCATGGCGGTCGATTCAAACGTTCTCATCTACGAGCGCATTCGCGAGGAGCGGCGAAACGGTCGCTCGGTGATCCAGGCGATCGATACGGGCTTTTCGAAAGCGCTGGCGACCATCGTCGATTCGAACGTCACCTCGCTGATCGCGACTGTGGTGCTGTTCTGGCTCGGGACCGGACCGGTGAAGGGCTTTGCCGTAACCTTCGCCATCGGCATTCTGACCACCGTCTTCACCGCGTTCACTTTCACCCGGCTGCTGGTGTCGATCTGGCTTCGCCGCGCCCGCCCGAAGGAGTTACCGCGCGCGCCGGTGACCTTCGTCCCGCCGGGCACTAGAATTCCGTTCATGGGCATCCGCCGCTGGACATTCGCGCTGTCCAGCGTGCTGTCGATCCTGGCGGTCGTGCTTTTCATGACTGTCGACATCAATTACGGCATCGACTTCAAGGGCGGTTCGCTGATCGAGGTGCAGGCCAAGGATGGCACCGCCGATATTGCCGACATCCGCAGCAGGCTTTCGGAACTCAACATCGGTGAAGTGCAGGTGCAGCAGTTCGGCGACCCGAACGACGTCTTGATTCGCGTCGGCACGCAGGAGGGCGGCGAGAACGCCGAACAGACCGTCATCGACAAGGTGCGCGGCGAGTTGCAGGACCATTACGAATTCCGCCGCGTCGAGGTGGTAGGGCCAACGGTTTCCGGCGAGCTCGCCAAGCAAGGCACCATCGCCATGCTGATCGCCCTGCTCGGAATCCTGATCTATGTCTGGTTCCGCTTCGAATGGCAGTTCGCGGTCGGCGCCATCATTGCCACAGTCCACGATGTGGTCATGACGATCGGCTTCTTCGTCATCACCGGTCTCGAATTCAACCAGTCGTCGCTTGCGGCGATACTCACCATCATCGGCTATTCGCTCAATGACACTATCGTCGTCTATGACCGTGTTCGCGAAGACCTCCGAAAATACAAGAGGATGCCGCTGCCGCTGTTGTTGAACAACGCCATCAACGAGACGCTGTCCAGAACGACGCTGACCTCGGTGACAACGATGCTAGCGCTGCTGGCGCTGGTGCTGTTCGGCGGCGAGGTGATCCGCTCGTTCACGCTGGCGATGCTGTTCGGCGTCGTCTTCGGAACCTATTCGTCGATCTTTATCGCCGCCCCGCTGCTCATCCTGTTCAAGCTGCGGCCACAGGCCGCGACGGCCGACGAGGAGAAGCCGGTGAGCGGCGGCAAAGCCGTGGCAACCTGACGGGCGGCCAACGGGATGACCAAAGGCATCGTCATCCGTGAAGCGCATTTCCCCGGCCGCGCCCCGATCGAGGCCTACGGCAATGGTGGGTTTCGTTTCGCCGACATGTCGCATCGCGGCTCGCTCCTGTGCCTGCCGTCGGGCATCTACGGTTGGGAGCCGGCTGATCCGCTGGCACTGACGGCGGCGGATTTCGCCAAGCTGCTCAACGAGGCTGACAAGATCGAGATCCTGCTGGTCGGCGCCGGCAAGGATCTCAGGCCGTTGCCGGCGGCGCTGCGTGCTGCGCTGAAGGCGGTGGGCATTGCGGCCGATCCGATGTCGACCGGCGCGGCCGTGCGGACCTACAATGTTCTTCTGGCGGAAAACCGTGCGGTGGCTGCCGCACTGATCGCCGTGGAGTGACGTGAGCGAAAACGCCAAAATCGTCATGGAAACGGTGCGAGCCGCCGACCATGACCGCTATGTTTCCGCGCTCTATGCGCGCGAGGACAAGCGTGACGCGCTTTTTTCGCTCTATGCCTTCAATACCGAGATATCAGGCATTCGTGACCGTATCCGCGAGGCGCTGCCGGGCGAGGTGCGGCTGCAATGGTGGCGCGATGTCATCGCAGCCGAGGACGCCGGAGCAGGCACCGGCCATCCGGTTGCGGACGCGTTGACGGCCACGATTTCCGCCCACCGCCTGCCGAAATCTGCCTTCGAGAACATGCTCGAAGCGCGTATTTTCGATCTCTATGACGACCCTATGCCGTCGCGGACCGATCTGGAAGGCTATTGCGGCGAGACCGCAGCGGCGCTCATCCAGCTTGCAGCGATGGTGCTGGATCCCGTCGAAGCACCACGGTTTGCCGAACTTGCGGGCAGAGCAGGTTGTGCACAAGCGATGACCGGCCTTTTGCTGCTGCTGCCGCTGCATCGCAAGCGTGGGCAATGCTTTGTCCCGGCCGACATTCTGGCTGCGGCAGGGTCGTCGCCCGAGGAGTTCGTTGCGGGCGAAGGTGGGCCTGGGGCGCAACGCGCTGTCGCCGCGATGATTGCACTAGCGCAGGAGCATTTGTCTGCTTTCGAGAAGAGTGCATCGGCCTTGCCAGTTTCGCTGCGACCGGCATTTTTGCCGCTGGCCTTGTCGCGCGCCTATCTCGGCAAGATGGAAGGTTCTCCTCACTCACCTCTGAACGGCGAGGCGCAGCTCTCGGCCTGGCGCCGCCATTGGCTGCTCTTGCGTCGCGCAACGCGAGGCTGGCCGGGCATCTGAAGGCTGACACGAACTCCGTAACTGCTACTCCGCTGCTTCCGCCCGCGAAGGCAATCCCAGCCATTCGCGGCAGTCGGCCAGCGCGCGTGACGTCAGCGCACGCCGCTTGGCGACGGTCTTATCCTTGCCGCGCAGGCGCTTTCCCTCGGCTTTCGGCGCTTCCACAGGGGGAAACAGGCCGAAATTGATGTTCATCGGCTGAAAGGAGCGCTTTCCCGGCTCGTCGTCGGAAACGATGTGACCGCCGGTGATATGGTTGAGCAGCGCGCCAAAGGCAGTGGTCGTCGGCGGCAGCGCCGGCGCGTGGCCCAGCCGCTCGGCGGCGGCAAAGCGCCCGGCAAGCAGGCCGATGGCCGCACTTTCGACATAGCCTTCGCAGCCGGTGATCTGGCCGGCGAAGCGCAGGCCGGGCCGCGATTTCAACTGCAGCGAATGGTCAAGCAGCGTCGGCGAATTGATATAGGTGTTGCGGTGCAGGCCGCCGAGGCGAGCAAACTCGGCGTTTTCGAGGCCCGGGATGGTGCGGAACACGCGCACCTGCTCGGCGTGCTTCAGCTTGGTCTGGAAGCCGACCATGTTGTAGAGCGTGCCCAGCGCATTGTCCTGGCGAAGTTGCACGACGGCATAGGCCTTCACCGATGGATTGTGCGCATTGGTCAGCCCCATCGGCTTCATCGGCCCATGACGCAGCGTCTCGACGCCGCGCTCGGCCATGATCTCGACCGGCAGGCAGCCGTCGAAATATGGCGTGCCTTCCCATTGCTTGAATTCGGTTTTCTGACCGTCGACAAGTGCCCGCACGAAGGCAAGGTACTGCTCCTTATCCATCGGGCAGTTGATGTAGTCCTTGCCGGTGCCGCCAGGCCCGACTTTGTCGTAACGTGACTGGAACCAGCAAACGTCCATGTCGATCGTGTCGAAATGGGCGATCGGCGCGATGGCATCGAAGAAGGCGAGCGCATCGGCGCCGGTCACTTCCGCGATCGATTGGGCGAGCGACGGCGCGGTCAGCGGGCCGGTGGCGATGATCGCCTGGTCCCAGTCCGCCGGCGGCAGGCCGGGCACTTCCTCGCGCTGGATGGTGATGAGTGGGTGCGCTTCGAGCTTTTTGGTCACCGCTTCGGAAAATCCGTCGCGGTCGACGGCAAGCGCACCACCGGCGGGCACCTGGTTGTCATCGCCAGCGCTCATGATCAGCGACCCGGCCAGCCGCATTTCGGCGTGCAGCAGACCGACGGCGTTGGTTTGCGCATCGTCGGAACGGAAGGAATTGGAACAGACGAGCTCGGCCAGCCCACCCGTCTTGTGCGCATCGGTGCCGCGGACGGGACGCATTTCATGCAGAACAACGGGAACGCCGGCTTCGGCCGCCTGCCAAGCGGCTTCTGAGCCGGCGAGACCGCCGCCGATGACGTGAATGGGATTCTTGTTCATGAGCGCCGAAATAATCCCTTGTAGCTGCGATTGCAATTGCATGAGTTCGTCGCACTGTTGGCGCCAAGTGCTGCAATCGTCTACTGTCGGAGAATGGACGGGAGTCTCGGGAACTTTGCCAGAGCGACCTTTTCGACAGTCGTGATCGCCATGGGCGGATCAGCGGCCGCCGGCGAACTGGCCGCGACGGCTTCCAAGCGGATCCCCATATGCCACGGCTATAGTTGCAACTATCGCACGATGCTGGCGCTTGGCCCCGGTGACGGCGCGCGTTTCCGCTCTATCCTGCGTGCGGGTGCGGGTTCGCCCCAAGCCGAGCGCTCCGCTATTTCGAAGGCTGTCCGCTATTTCGAGCAGCGCATTTTCCGGGCCATCGGCATTCGCGATCTGCCGCAGTCGGAATTCGGTGCATCGCGCATCAGGGGCCAGATGGATTGTGTCGACGAATCGACCAATACGCATACTCTGCTGGTCTATCTTGCCGAGCGAAAATTGCTCAGGTTTCACAAGGTCGAGGACAAGGCCTCGCGGGGCCTGTTTGTCGACGGGCGCTATCCCCATTGGACGGCGGTGATCAGCGACCGCGGGGGCACCGAATGGGTGGTGGATTCCTGGTATGCGCCGATGGGCGGCGCACCTGACATTTTTCCGCTGAGCCAGTGGAAGAAACGGGGCGTGCTGGAAAGCGGTGCGCTGGACTGACGACAGTCCCCCGCCAAAACGGCTCTCGGACTGCTTCGACTCTGAAAACAACAACACCCGCCGGGGGAGGAGGTCCGGCGGGTGTCGTTTTGCTGGCCGATCCTCGGGAGGAGGTGAAGATCGACCGTATTCGTCATCGCCGGGGAGGAGGTCGGCTTTGACGAAATTCCTTTCGCCTGATGAAGGGGGCGAAACCCCTGGGGACGAAATTCGTTTCGCCCTGAGACGAAATTTGTTTCGCCTTGGGGAAACAACGCCCGCCGCGGGAGGAGGGTGCGGCGGGCGCCGTTTTGTGGTCAAACCCTCGGGAGGAGGTGAAGGCTGACCGTATTCGTCAGGGTTGGGGAGGAGGTCAACCCTGGCGAAATTCCTTGACTAGATCGCCTTGCGGGCGATGCTCTTGATCTCTTCGCGGACGATGCCGAGGTCATGCAGCTGGCGGTTCGAAAGGCGACCCAGCTCGGTAACCGTCGAGCGATAAACGCGCCAGTTACGATAGTTGCGGATCAGGTTCATTGTCGTTCTCTTTTCAAGTCAAACTGGTTCGGACCATTTGCGGTCCGAAGAGGATTAGACCGCCTTGCGGGCGACGTAGTGGATGTCGCTGCGGCTGATGCCGAGGTCGGTCAGTTCGCGGTTGCTCAGGCGGCTCAGCTCGGAAACGGTGTCCCGGTAGCGGCGCCAGTTGCGGTAATTGCGGATCAGGTTCATGGTATTTCTCGTTTCGTCTTTCTTTCGGATCATTCCGTCTTTGTGTACGACCTGAAGATAGGTGGGGTCATATCGATTTAAAACCGCCTTTGGTGCATAGCAGCAATGCAAATTGTGCAATGCACCATCACCGCACCAAATCACGTCTTCGACACAGATCCACCCGAATCGGAAAATGCCGTAGCGTCAACGGTTTGGCCGGAATCGGCTGAAAAAAGACCAAGCTGGGGGAGAAAGGCATGGCGAGCTATTCGTCACGCGTCAGGACCGATATCGCGCGATGGCTGCAGGTTGGCCTGATCGATGCCTCGACGGCCGACGCGCTGACGCGCGACGTCGAGGCCAATGAGCGCAAATCACTGAGCTTCGGCTCGATCCTGGCGATGATTGCGGCGCTGCTTTTTGGTGCGGCCGTCCTGATCTTCGTCGCCGCCAATTGGCAGGCCATCCCGCGGCTGGCGCGGGTGGCAGCGCTCTTCGCCATCATCTTCGCCGGCTATGTCGGCGGCGCCGTGCTGAAGACACGCGACCATGCTGCAATGGGCGAGGCACTCTGGATCGTCGCCGCGGCGGCATTCGGGGGATCGATCGCGCTCATCGGCCAGATGTATCATTTGTCCGGCGACGAGGCATCGGCCTTGATCACCTGGGGCGCTGGCACGGCCTTGGCCGCGGTTGCGCTGCGCTCGAACCCGTTGACAGTCGCTGCTGTCGGCATTGCCGATGCCTGGCTGTTCCTGAAGGGCTTCGATTATTTCAGTCGCGCGGAATTTCCGCATCTTTTCGTCGTCATGGCGAGCGTGTTGTTCGCCATTTCGTTCTGGAGCCGCAGCCAGGCGGCACGCCACCTGATCATCCTGTCGGTCATCTTCTATCTCGTGCTGTTGTTTACGGAATACGAAACACTGCAGGTCGCTGTGCCGCTCGTCGTCGTGTCGGTGCTGCTTTTCTCGGCTGCGATCTTCGCTGCCG
>NZ_RZSW01000199.1:0-10405 GCF_003997375.1 Mesorhizobium sp. M5C.F.Ca.IN.020.29.1.1
GCCTATGCTGCGGTGCCGCTCTACGCGATGTTTTGCCAGGCGACCGGTTACGGCGGCACCGTGAAACGCGCAACGCAGCAATATGCCGACCGCGTGCTCGATCGCGATATCACCATCCGCTTCGACGCCAACACAGTCGGCGTGCCATGGCAGTTTGAGCCAGTCGACCGCTCGATCACCATCAAGATAGGCGAGACGGCGCAGGCGCATTATAGCGCGACCAACAAGTTCGTCCGGGCGACTACCGGCCGCGCGACCTTCAACGTGCAGCCGGAACTGGCGGGATCTTACTTCAACAAGGTCGAGTGTTTCTGCTTTACCGACACGACGTTGAAGCCTGGCGAGACCCTGGACATGCCGGTCGTGTTCTATGTAGATCCCGACATCGTCAATGCGGCGGAACTGAAGGACCTGAAGACGATTACCCTGTCCTACACGATGTTCCCGGTCGAGAGGAACGAGAAGAACAAACCGGTCGCGTCGTCGGCGCCGGCCGAAGGCACAAGCAACAAAGTTTCACAGACCGAACGAAGCCTCGGGGGTTGATATGGCAGACGCGCACGCAAAACCACAACATGACTACCATCTCGTCGACCCGAGCCCGTGGCCGTTCCTTGGCTCGGTCGGCGCGCTGGTCACCGCGATCGGCGGCGTCTGTTACATGCAGTATCTCAAGGGCGGCGATTTCCCGATCTTCGGCTTCAACATCGCCAATCCGTGGCTGTTCTTCATCGGCCTTTTGATCGTTATCTACACGATGTACGCCTGGTGGTCGGATACCATCAAGGAAGCGCATGAAGGCCACCACACGCGTGTCGTGTCGCTGCATCTACGGTACGGCATGATCATGTTCATAGCTTCCGAGGTGATGTTCTTCGTCGCCTGGTTCTGGGCTTTCTTCGACGCCAGCCTGTTTCCCGGCGAGGCACAGCAATACGCCCGCGCCGCCTTCACCGGCGGTGTATGGCCGCCGAAGGGCCTCGAGGTTCTCGACCCCTTCCACCTGCCGCTCTACAACACCGTCATCCTGCTTTTGTCGGGCACTACGGTGACCTGGGCGCACCACGCGCTCATTCATGGCGACCGCAAGGGGCTGATCAACGGCCTGGTGCTGACCGTCGGTCTCGGCATGTTGTTCACCATGGTGCAGGCTTACGAGTACATTCACGCCCCGTTCGGCTTCAGGGATTCGATCTACGGCGCCACTTTCTTCATGGCGACCGGCTTCCACGGCTTCCATGTCATCATCGGCACGATCTTCCTGCTGGTCTGCCTGGTCCGTGCGATCAAGGGCGATTTCACGCCCAAGCAGCATTTCGGCTTCGAGGCGGCCGCCTGGTACTGGCACTTCGTCGACGTGGTCTGGTTGTTCCTGTTCGCGTCGATCTATGTCTGGGCCTCGAGCGGCGCGGTCATTGAAGGCCACTGACATCTTCTTGACGAAATCGATGAGGCGGCTGCGGCGACGTGGCCGCCTTATCTTTTGGGGCGAAGGGCACTAAGGTATCGCAATGAGCGACGACAAGGCGATCTGGCCACCAATCGATCCGATTTCGGCTGGCCTGCACGGCCGCTGCCCGCGCTGTGGCAAGGGACCGCTGTTTTCCGGCTTCCTCACGGTCGGCAAACGCTGCGCCAATTGCGGCCTCGACTATTCCTACGCCGATGCCGGCGACGGGCCGGCGGTGTTCGTCATCCTGATCATCGGCTTCATCGTCGTCGGGCTGGCGCTGTGGATGGAGGTGACGCTGAACCCGCCGCTCTGGCTGCATCTCGTGTTGTGGATACCGCTAACGCTGGTGCTTTGCCTGGGCGCGCTCAGGCTGATCAAGGGTGTGCTCTTGACGCTGCAATACCGCAACAAGGCGGCGGAGGGCAGGCTGGACCTCGGCGAATGAGCACGACATCCGGTTCAGTGGCAGGCCTTTCGCGACCAAAGACGGCATTGCTGCTTGGCCTAGGCCTCGTGCTGTTCTTCATTTTGCTTGGGCTAGGCACCTGGCAGGTGCAGCGCCTCTACTGGAAAGAGGGTCTTATTCAGACTATCGACCAGCGCACGCACTTTGCGCCTGTGCCTTTGGCCGAGGTCGAAAAGCGGTTCACCTCCACCGGCGACGTCGACTACACGCCGGTGACGGTATCAGGCACTTTCCTGCATCACAGCGAGCGACATTTCTTCGCGACCTGGGAAGGCCAGTCGGGTTTCGATGTCTTCACGCCCTTGCAACTGGAGGACGGCCGCGTTGTTCTGATCAATCGCGGCTTCGTACCGTACGATCTCAAGGACGCGGCCAAGCGCCCGCAAAGCCAGGGTGCGGGCCAGGTGACGGTGACGGGGCTCGCCCGCAATCCGCTGCCGGCAAAGCCCTCGATGATGCTTCCCGACAATGATCCGCAGAAGAACATCTTCTACTGGAAGGATCGCGACGCCATGGCGGCCAGCGCCGGTCTGCCGGCCGGCGCGGGGCTGGTGCCGTTCTTCATCGACGCGGACGCCACCCCGAACCCGGGTGGGCTGCCGGTCGGCGGCGTTACCATCATCGACCTGCCGAACAGCCATTTGCAATATGCCATAACCTGGTACGGCCTTGCCGCTGCCCTTGCCGGCGTCCTCATCTTCATGCTTCGCCGCTCGGCGAAAGACGCATCGGCCCGAAAATCGGAATCGATTTTCGAAAAGCACGATGCGTAGACAAAAAGTGTTAGAGCGTACTTTGTGCGTCCAAATGGACGCACGTCGCTCTAATGATCGGCACCGGCGCCCTTGACAGGGCAGGGGTGCGCACCTCATTTCGCGCCTTGAGTTCAAGACTTGAGTTCATGCTACGACCAACCGGCCGGTAATCATGCTTCACACGACCACAAAGCCACCGCTGACGATAAGGCTCTGCCAGCCGCGGGGCTTCTGCGCCGGCGTCGACCGCGCCATCCAGATCGTCGTGCTGGCTCTGAAGAAATACGGTGCGCCGGTCTACGTCCGCCACGAGATCGTCCACAATCGCTACGTCGTCGAGGGGCTGCAAAGCCTCGGTGCGGTGTTCATCGAGGAGCTCTCCGAGATACCGGCGGAGCATCGCCAGAGCCCGGTCGTCTTTTCGGCGCATGGCGTGCCGAAGTCGGTACCGGCGGACGCCCAGGCGCGCAACCTCTTCTATCTCGACGCCACCTGCCCGCTGGTGTCGAAGGTCCACAAGCAGGCGATGCGCCATCAGCGGCTCGGCCGCCATGTGCTTCTGATCGGCCATGCCGGCCACCCGGAAGTGATCGGCACGATGGGGCAATTGCCGGACGGCGCCGTCACCTTGATCGAGACCGAAGCCGACGCGGCGAATTTGGTGCCTGCAGACGCGCAGGCGCTCGGTTTCGTCACCCAGACGACGCTGTCGGTCGAGGACACCGCCGGCATCATTCGGGTGCTTAAGGATCGTTTTCCCGATTTGCATGCGGCGGCAGCGGAATCGATCTGCTACGCCACCACCAATCGCCAGGAAGCGGTCAAGGAGACCGCCGCGGGCTCCGATCTCTTCCTGATCGTCGGCGCCCCGAACTCCTCCAATTCGCGGCGTCTCGTCGAAGTGGCCGAGCGCGCCGGCGCCTCGATGTCGCTTCTCGTGCAGCGGGCCTCCGAAATCCCGTGGACTGACATTGCCGGCATCTCGACGCTCGGTCTGTCGGCAGGCGCGTCGGCGCCGGAAATAATCGTCGACGAGATCATCGATGCATTCCGGCAGCGCTTCAACGTGACGATCGAGCTGGCGGTGACGGCGACAGAGACCGAGGATTTTCCGGTGATGCGGGTCCTGCGTGATGTCGAACTGACGGCGGCCGACATGGCCTTCGTCAACGGAGCCGCGTGAAGAGCCCATGGCGGTCTACACCGACGTCAACGAAGGCGAGCTCGGCGCGTTCCTGGAGGCCTATCCGGTCGGCGATCTCCTGTCCTACAAGGGCATCGCCGAAGGCACCGAGAACTCGAATTTCCTGCTGCATACAACCAGCGGCTCTTACATCCTGACGCTCTATGAAAAGCGCGTCGACAAGGCCGACCTGCCGTTCTTCCTGGGGCTCATGGGCCATCTCGCCAGAAAGGGCATTTCGTGCCCGCTTCCGGTGACCGCGCATAATGGCGACGTCATCGGAACGCTTGCCGGCCGGCCGGCGGTCATCATCACCTTTCTCGAAGGCCTTTCGCTGCGGCGGCCGACATCAGCGCATTGCGGCGAGGTCGGCAAGGCGCTGGCGGCACTGCATCTTGCCGGCGCCGACTTTCCGATGACCCGTCCGAATGCCCTTGCAATCGATGGCTGGCGCAAGCTGTGGAGCGCCGCTCGCCTTCGCGCCGACGAGGTCGAGCCGGGACTGGCGGCCGAGGTCGATGCCGACTTCGCCGATTTCGAGCGGAACTGGCCCAAAGACCTGCCGGAGGGCATCATCCATGCCGATCTTTTCCCGGACAATGTCTTCTTCCTCGGCGAAAAACTGTCCGGGCTGATCGACTTCTATTTCGCCTGCAACGATCTCTACGCCTACGATGTCGCTACCTGCCTCAATGCCTGGTGCTTCGAGAAGGATTTTTCCTTCAACCTGACCAAGGGCACGGCGCTACTTGCCGGCTACCAAAGCGTGCGGCCCTTGAGCGGCGAGGAGAAAGCTGCGCTGCCTATCCTGGCACGCGGCTCGGCGCTGCGCTTCATGCTGACCCGGCTTTACGACTGGCTGACCGTTGCCAATGGCGGGCTGGTCGTGAAACGCGATCCGACCGAATATATCAGGCGGATGCGTTTTCACAGGGCGATCAAATCTCCTTCCGAATATGGACTGACATGACCAAGCGCGTTGAAATCTTCACCGATGGTGCCTGTTCGGGCAATCCGGGGCCTGGCGGCTGGGGGGCGGTCCTGCGCTTCAACGGCGTCACGAAAGAACTGTCGGGCGGCGAGGCTGCGACCACCAACAACCGCATGGAACTTTTGGCCGCCATCTCGGCGCTCAATGCGCTGAAGGAACCTTGTGCTGTCGATCTTTATACCGACAGCAACTATGTCAAGGACGGCATTTTCAGCTGGATCGACGGCTGGAAGCGCAACGGCTGGAAGACCGCTGCCAGGCAACCGGTGAAGAATGCCGAGCTGTGGCAGGCACTCGACGAGGCGCGCAACCGCCATCAGGTCGTCTGGCACTGGATCAAGGGCCACGCCGGCCATCCGGAGAACGAACGTGCCGACGAACTGGCGCGGCTCGGCATGGCGCCGTTCAAGAACAAAACGGCCAGGCCCGTGCCCGTTTCATCTAGGGAAAGTACCCAAGCCAAGCAGCCGGCTGGCAAGAAAGTGCGCCGCTCGACCCAGAGCTACTAACCAGTCTGGTCCGCCATATTCAACGGATCAGCAGCGCCGTGCCGAAAAGTCCGAGCGCGAACACAGTATGCGACACGAGGTTGAGGGCGCGGATCTGTATCGGGTTGGGGCGCTTTGATGCGGCCCAGCCGGCGCCCATGCCGGGCGCCAGCAGGAACCAGCCGGCGCCCACGGTGACGATGCCGAGGATGAAGGCCGGCAGGAAGGTCGGCGCGGCCAGCCACGCCGCTCCCGCCCAAACGGCCAGAATGATGCCGTAGACGATGCCGACAAAGTAGTGGAAGGCCCAGCCCAGCGCCGATTCATGCGCGTAGGGTGCTGCCTCGCCGATATCGTCGTGAAATACCTTGCCGTCTCTGAGATGCCAGACCCAGCGCCCAACCAGTCCCCAGTTCGGCCGCGGCTGAGCAAATACCATGTTCAGGAAAATCGCCCAGAGGTCCATGAGCGCCGTAGCGCCAATGCCGATCGCCACAGCGCGCCAGAAGTGGTCAAACATCATTGAGGTCCCCCAAAGCAAGCAACTCCGAAGAGCTAGCGCACGAGCCCGAAAACCGGTACCGGTTTTTGTTGGGGATCATGCGGCTCAGAAGTCTTGAAGCGTCCTTTGCACGCCAATTGGACACTCAGCGCTCGACTTAGCGTGATCGTCAGGCCAAAAGGACCGTGGCAAACCTTGGCCTATGTTGTCGCCAAAACGGAAAGCTGTCCGAGAATGTGAGCCGCACCGGATTCATCGACGCCAGGCTTTGTCTCGACATTGAGCGCGGTGACCTTGCCGTCGTCGACGATCATCGAAAACCGCTTCGAGCGCAGCCCCATGCCGCCGCCGGAAAGATCGGCGTCAAGGCCGATCGACCTGACGAAATCGCCATTGCCATCGGCAAGATAGAGGATCTTACCTTCACCACCGCTGAAGCGGGCCCAGGCGCCCATCACGTGAACGTCGTTGACCGCGACGACGGCGATGGTGTCGACGCCGCGCGCCAGGATGGCGTCGTAATTGTCCAGATAGCCGGGCAGATGATTGTTGGAGCAGGTCGGCGTGAAAGCGCCGGGAACGGCGAACAGCACCACCTTCTTTCCCGAGAAGATCTCGGCCGTCGTGATCGCTTTTGCGCCGTCGGCAGTCATCGTCTTGAAGGTCGCTTGGGGCAGCTTGTCGCCAACGGCAATCATCATCGAGGTCCTCACTTGAGAGATGGAAGGGAAGTGTCCTTGCGATAGCGAATTCAGCCGTTTCCCGCAACCGTTGGGGAGGCTGGGCAAAGGAATGTTCGCCCTGAACATCCTTTGCTCGGGATCAAGGAAACGGCAGCAGGCCTTCGACGGCGCCGGCCGCGGTTGTCAGCGTGTAGTAAAGTCCGCCATCCGTCGGTGTCGTCGTCGGCCTGTCGAGGATCGGCACGGCAAACACCAGCTTGCCATCCTTTTCGCTGCGGGCCGGCACGCCGAACATGTAATCCCGCTCGCCGGCGACGAAGAAATCCGCCGCTTCGGGACTGCCCGGAAAGCTCGCCTCGACAATCAGTGTCTCGCGGTCGCCCGGCAGGATATTGACGCCGAAATCGGGTCTTGCGGGCGCAGGCAGCGTTGCAAGGGCCGCCTTCACCAAAGCGGCGTCTTCGGCATTGTCCGGATCGGAGCCCGGATCGATGGTCAGCTTCGTCTGCAGCGGGATGCAGATCGTCTCGCAAATGCCGAGAAAGATATCGGCATCGATGACGGCCTGCTCGTTCGGCGCCGACACCGTGAATGTCACCGGCAGCGAAACCGGATGGTCGTAGCCGGCCCATTTGCCGTAGCCGTCGTCGTGGCGCTGGGGCGGCGGAAACGAAAACGTCGCGTTGGCAATGTTGGTGCTGGCCGAGATATCGATTTGCGGCGGCACGCCCGCGTCGCCCGGATCGCGCCAGTAGGTTTTCCAGCCAGGCTTGAGCGCAATATCGAGGACGCCATGGATGCGCCCGGCTTCGTCGGGCTTGCCGCTGGTCACAAGCCGCACTCTGCCGCCTTCGCTATTGTACCAGGTCGACGAGGAGGCTGCGGCAGGGAGGCCGGTTCCACATCCAACAGCGGCGCTGAGCAGCAGAACTTTCAAACTTTGCATGGCGCTGATTTGAGCGTCCGTTCATGGCTGCGCAATGACTTCATGGCGTCGCTGTTATCATATTTGCGTGACCTCGGGCACAGCTCTTGCGTGACCTCGGGCACAGCTCTTGCGTGACCTCGGGCACAGCTTTGCCTGACCTTAGATCCACATCCGCGACCAAATCGCGCGCGGCGCATCTTTTCGGCGCTCCAGAAACGCGTTACGCTCCTCTCATGGACTTGTTGCGCCACAAGAAGATGGCTGCGGGACGCGGCTTTCTCGACGACCAGTTCCTGATTGCCATGCCCGGCATGAAGGACGACCGCTTTACGCGCTCCGTCATCTACATTTGTGCGCACAGCGACGAGGGCGCGATGGGCCTGGTCATCAATCAGACGCAGCAGATGCTGTTTCCGGATCTGCTCGTGCAGCTCGGCATCATGAACGAACAGGAGGCGATCCGCTTGCCCGCGCAGGCCCGCGACTTCGTCGTGCGCAACGGCGGACCGGTGGACCGCAGCCGCGGCTTCGTCCTGCATTCGGGCGACTACCGAGTGGAATCGTCGCTCGCCGTCTCCGACGACATTTGCCTGACCGCGACCGTCGACATATTGCGCGCCATTTCGTCGGGCCGCGGGCCCCGACACGCGCTGATGGCGCTCGGCTATTCGGGCTGGGGCGCCGGTCAGCTGGAAAGCGAAATCGCCGAGAACGGTTGGCTGACCTGCCCGGCAAATGCGGAGCTTCTGTTCGATACCGACATCGAGCGCAAATACGACCGGATTCTCGCCTCGATCGGTATCGACCTCGCGCATCTCAGCCTGGCGGCCGGTCACGCCTAGTGGTGAAAACCCGATACCTGGCTGGCTACCGCTGCATTGCCGACGCCAGCCGTTTGCCCAAATCGTAGACGAGATTCTCGATACCGGCCGTCCAGGACAGGTCAGCCTCTTTCACGCGGCTTTCGACATCGCTGTATTTGCCGATGCGAGCTTCTAAGAAGGAGCGCAGGCGCTGGTGGAACTGGCCGACGGTGAGCTGTTTTCCCTCGGCCCTGAACATCGCGGTATTGAAGCGCGCCGCCTTGGGAAAGATTTTGCTGGCCGTGGCATTGGGCGTCTCGTCGGCGTTCGACAGGAGCTGTGCTGCGCCGTTGGTGCCAAGGAAATGGGGGAGGTAAAGATCCCTTTCGTCCATGGCCTTCTCGAGACGGGCTTCGATGCGTTCCTTGGCCGCGAGAAGGTTCTTGGCCGCAAGTGCTGCCGACAGATAGGGATCGCGCCTGAATTCAAGAATGCGCTGTTCATCGGCCTTGTCGTCGACGAAATGGTGTTCGCGCTTGCCCTCTAAGCGGATCCGGATCAGTTCCGCTTCGTGGCCCAGACCGAACTCTGCACCGTACTTCTTCACCGCCTCGAGCCATGTCTGGTCGAGGAACTGCATAAGACCAAGTGCCGACCCTTTAGGCGGGCGATTGTTGAGGTCGAAGGAGGATTCCTTCTCGGCGATCGCGAAAAGGGTGTCGGCAGGAAATTGGGTGTCCTTGGCGGCACGCAGAATCTCGCTGGCAATGTACTGCGACACCTTGTATTCGCCGAACTCGTGCACCGACATGCCGATGACGATCTGTTCCGCGCCTTCGGAAAGGATGGCCACGGTACCCTTCAATGCGCCGGCCAGTGTGCCTTCTCCCTTGCGTCGGGAGGTCGACGTGGTGCCCGGATCGATGATGTCGAACTCGGGCGCGGCCGAGGGGAAACTCAGAGCGGAGGACGGAACAGCAGTGGCAACCGCGGCTTCGGTCACTCCGTTGACCAAGACTCCCGAATAGACCGGCCATGGCATGGCCGCCACTGTCGCCGCCAAGCCAAGCCCGGCGATCCTTTTCGAAAAAGGCCGTCCGCCCGAAAGGATGACGCCTGCGCAAGCAAAGAATTCACGTGTTCTTTGGAGTGACGCCAGGTCCCCCTCCGTTCCTTGTCTAGCCGCCCAGATACTTTGGGGCAGATCTATTTCCAACGTTGAGCCGTCAACGTCGAAAAAGACAAGAAGAACGGTCAGTGCTTGCTCTAGCTAGTCATGGATCGTGGCGGTACAATGGCCGCAATGCGGCGAGGACAGTTCGTAATGTACAATAAGATGATTTTATCGAGCGTTGCGTAGGCGATGCGTTGCTTGTGAAGAGAGATCTTTTTAGCCTTTGGCCGTCGCCAGATTGGCGCTGAGCTCGAAGGCTAATCCCGATCCATTGCCATACGGTTGCAGCAGGGGCGCACTCTCGCTCACGATCTCCTCCACGACGCGCTTGCGTTCCTGATCGCCCATTTCCTTGGCTAAAGAACTCATTCCGACCAGTGCCATCGTATTCAAATGCAGGAAAGGTGCGCCTTCCCCGAAGTGGATGGTGCGCGAAATAATCCTTGATCGGACCTCGTGGAAGCCGGCGTCTCGCAGCAGCGCCTCAAGTGGAGCCGCTTCCCCGAAGCTGTACCGTTGATCGGCGATGGCGCCCAGATGGCGCTCCGCGACGCGGCGCAGTTCGCGAAAGAACGGGATTTCGTCGTCCGGGCGCCACATGGCGATCGCCAGCCTGCCACCCTTCGCCAGCGCGCGACGCATCTGCGCCGCCGCCGCGGGTCTGTCAGGAAAGAACTGCAGCCCTTGCTGGCAGACGACCACGTCGAACGTCTCACCGTTACGCAGAGGCAGCTCGCCGGCATTGCCCTGGCGCCAGTCAATGGCTGATTCTACAGCCCGCGCCACGGCAAGCATGTCCGGGCTGATGTCGACGCCGACGATATATCCGGCTTCACCGAGCCGCTCTCTTGCAACGCGCGCCACTATTCCTGTTCCACAGGCGATATCAAGTAGGCGATCGCCCGAAGACAATTCCAGCTCGTCAAGAGCCATCTCGGCCCATGGACGGAAGAGAGGGCCGACCAGCCACCGCTCGTAC